>JBGAPX010000111.1:0-12008 GCA_044221045.1 Gemmatimonadales bacterium | reverse complement strand
TCGAAGTCGTAGGTCACGCGCTTCTGGCCGATCGTGGCCTCGAGGCCCTTGATGATGAGGTCGGCCGCCTCGTCCCAGCCGAGGTGGCGGAACATCATCTCGCCCGAGAGGATCACGGAGCCGGGGTTCACCTTGTCCTGGTTGGCGTACTTGGGCGCGGTGCCGTGGGTGGCCTCGAAGATGGCGTGGCCGGTCAGGTAGTTGATGTTGGCGCCCGGCGCGATGCCGATGCCGCCGACCTGCGCCGCCAGCGCGTCGGAGATGTAGTCGCCGTTGAGGTTCATGGTGGCGATCACGTCGTACTCGGCGGGGCGGGTCAGGATCTGCTGCAGGAACGCGTCGGCGATGACGTCCTTGATGATCACGCCGCCCGGCAGCCGGCACCACGGGCCGCCGTCGATCTCCGTCCCGCCGTACTCGGTGCGTGCCAGCTCGTAGCCCCAGTCGCGGAAGCCCCCCTCGGTGAACTTCATGATGTTGCCCTTGTGCACCAGGGTGACGCTCTTCTTGCCCTGCTTGATGGCGTAGTCGAACGCCGCGCGGATGAGGCGCTTGCTGCCTTCCTCCGAGATCGGCTTGATCCCGATGGCGCTGGTCTTCGGGAAGCGGATGGTGGTGGCCCCCATCTGCTCCAGGAGGAAAGTCACGATCTTCGCGGCCTGCTCGGTGCCGGCCTTGTACTCGATGCCGGCGTAGATGTCCTCGGTGTTCTCCCGGAAGATGATCATGTCCACGAGCTCGGGCTGCCGCACCGGGCTCGGCACCCCGGTGAACCACCGCACCGGGCGCACGCAGGCGTAGAGGTCGAGCTTCTGCCGCAGCGCCACGTTGAGCGAGCGGAACCCGCCGCCGACCGGCGTGGTGAGCGGGCCCTTGATGCCCACGAGGTGGTGGCTGATGGCGCGCAGGGTGTCGTCCGGCAGCCAGCTGTCCAGCTTGTCGCGGGCCTTCTCGCCCGCGAAGACCTCGAACCAGGTGATCTTCCGCTTGCCCCCGTAGGCCTTCCGCACCGCGCCGTCGAACACTGCTTGAGAGGCGCGCCAGATGTCCGGCCCGGTCCCGTCGCCCTCGATGAAGGGGATGATGGGATGGTCAGGCACCTGCAGCGTGCCGTTGGCCATCGTGATGGTGTCGCCCGTGGCCGGGGCGACCAGCGCGTCGTACCTGGGAGGTGTGGGCATGGACGGGAGGTGGTGGTAAGTTGGACGCGTCTCCTCGGGGCGAGGAGCACCCGGGGAAATCTAACATGCCGCCCGCTTCCAACCCCGATCCCGCCGCGCCGCTCCGCCAGACCCTGGCCCTGCAGGGCCGGGCAGTGGAGGTGGCCCGGGGCATCCTGGCCGTCTTCGACGCGCACCAGGGGCAGTTCCTCCTGGTCACCCGGCGCGCCGAGGCCCGCTTCCGGCAGCGCGACTGGCGCGGCGGCCAGCAGGACGCCGCGGAGCGCCTGACCCTCTACCGCCAGTTCGTCAGCTGGTGCGTCACCGACCTGCGCCGCGGCCTCGGCGAGGACGCCGGCGACCCCTCGCAGTGGCGCGCCATCCGCGAGGCCTACGCCCGTGAGGCGCGGCCGCGGCTCGACGCCGAGCTGGCGTACACCTTCTTCAACTCGGTGGTGCGGCAGGTGCTGCGGGTGGTGGGGCCGGGCATGGGCGTCTACTTCGACGACGCCGACTTCCAGGCGCTGCTGGTGCAGGCGACCGGCCCGGTCTTCCGCACCTACCATGGCCGGCGCAGCCTCGAGGAGCTGCTCCGGGCGCTGCTCGCCGACCTCCCCTTCGCTGACCTCTATCCCCGGCGCGACGAGGACGCCCGCCTGCTCGCGGCGCGCCTCGCCGAGGAGCTGGCGCGGCTCCCCCAGGGCGGCGCCCTCGAGGCCCTCGAGATGGTGGCCACGCCGTTCTACCGCAACAAGGGCGCGTACCTCGTGGGGCGCATCCGCGCCGGCACCGCGCTGCTGCCGCTGGTGCTGCCGCTGGTGCACGACGAGCAGGGCATCCGGGTGGATGCCGTGCTGCCCACCTCCGATGAGGTGAGCGTGGTGTTCTCCTTCACCCGCTCCTACTTCCACGTGGCGCTCGACTGCCCCCGGGCCATGGTGGAGTTCCTGCGGACCCTCATGCCCCGCAAGCCGCTCGACGAGCTCTACACCTCGCTCGGCTACCACAAGCACGGCAAGACCGAGCTGGTGCGCGCGCTCCTGCGCCACATGGAGCACCACGACGCCCGCTTCGAGGTGGCCGCCGGCGACAAGGGCCTGGTCATGGCGGTCTTCGCGCTGCCGTCGCTCAACGTGGTGTTCAAGCTCATCAAGGACCGCTTCGGGCCGCCCAAGCAGACCACCCGGGCCCAGGTGATGGAAAAGTACCAGCTGGTCTTCGTCCGCGACCGGGTGGGCCGCCTCGCCGATGCCCAGGACTTCGAGGGCCTCACCTTCCGCCGCGACTGCTTCGCCCCGGGCCTGCTCGAGGAGCTGCTGGCCGACTGCGCCGGCACCGTCCAGGTGGACGGTGACCAGGTGGTCTTCCGCCACCTCTACACCGAGCGGCGCGTCACGCCCCTCAACCTCTACCTGCGCCAGGCCGACGAGGCGCACGCCATCGACGCCGTGCTCGACTACGGGCAGGCCATCCGCGACCTGGCCGCCGCCAACATCTTCACTGGCGACATGCTGCTCAAGAACTTCGGGGTGACCCGGCACGGCCGCGTGATCTTCTACGACTACGACGAGCTCTGCCTCCTGACCGAGTGCAACTTCCGCGCGATCCCCGCGGCGCGGCATGACGACGACGAGTACAGTGCCGAGCCGTGGTTCTCGG
Source organism: Gemmatimonadales bacterium (assembly GCA_044221045.1). GTDB lineage: Bacteria > Gemmatimonadota > Gemmatimonadetes > Gemmatimonadales > GWC2-71-9 > JADJOM01. Next base: position 9,189 of record JBGAPX010000111.1, on the reverse strand, counting down.
TGGGCGAGCACGACATCTTCCCCGAGGAGTTCCGCGCCTTCCTCACCCTCCCGGGCCGCCCCGGCGAGGTGTTCCAGCAGGCGCACGGGGAACTCCTCACGGTGGAGTACTGGCGGCGCATGCAGGAACTGGCCCGGCGGGGCGAGGTGGTCGATATCTTCCCCTACCCCCCGGGGCGCCGCCTGCGCGCGGGCTGATACCCTCCCGTCACCGTTTCGTGACCGGCGCCGGCGACTCTCACCGCACCTTCATCCCGAGACCAGCTCCCGTGCCACGCTCCCTCGACCGGATCGCCGCGCTGCTCCCCCTCCTCGCGGCCTGTGCTCCCCGTCCCGCCGTGCCACCCGTGCCGGAGACCGGCGCCCTCCGGGTCCCGGTGCCGCGGGCGGCCGTGCTCGCCACCATTGCCGGCGTGCCGGTGGAGCAGGGGGGCTTCGGCTCCGCGCTCGCGGTCGCGGGTGGGGCCTGGTACTTCCTCACCGATCGCGGTCCCAACGTGGACCTGCCCACCGAGGACCACAAGCTGTTCGCTGTGCCCGGCTACGCCCCCACGATCGGCGAGTTCCGCTGGCAGGGCGGTGCGCTCGAGCCGGTCCGGCGGATCCCCCTGCACCTGCCGGGGGGGCGCCCGCTCAGCGGGCTCCCGGCGCCCAAGGGGATGGGGGCCAGCGGCGAAGTGGCGCACGGAGTGGACGGCGCCTCGCTCCCGCCCGACAGCAATGGCGTGGACACCGAGGGGCTGGTGGCGCTGCCCGAGGGCGGCTTCTGGATCTCGGAGGAATACGGGCCGTGGCTGGTGCACGCCGCCGCCGACGGCACGGTGCAGGAGCGGATCGGTCCCTTCGCCGGGCCGGGGCGGCACCTCCCGGCGGTGCTCGCCACGCGGCGCGCCAACCGCGGCATGGAGGGACTCGCGCTGGTGCCCGGCACCGCCACCCTGGCGGGACTCATGCAGGCACCGCTCGACAACCCCAAGGCGGCCGGCCGGCGCTCCCGCGCGCTGCGCCTGGTGCTCTTCGATACGCGGAGTGGCGCCAGCCGCCAGCTGGTCTACCTCCTCGACGCCCCGGGACACCGGATCACCGAGATCGCGGCCGTGTCCCCCACCCGCTTCCTGGTGGTCGAGATCGACGGAAAGGTCCCGGGCCACCCCACCGATCCTTCGACGTTCCAGCGGATCGTGCAGGTGGACCTGGCGGGCGCCACCGACGTCAGTGACCCGGCCGACGGCCCCCGCGGGCGCCTCTTCGGCGGGCGCACCCTCGAGGAGCTCGATGTCGACAGCCTCGCCGCCGCCGGGATCGTCCCGGTGCGGCAGGCGCCGCTGGTCGACCTCCGGGATCCCGCGATCGCCTACCCCTACGACAAGCCGGAGGGACTCGTGGTGGTCGACGCGCGCACCCTCGCCCTGGTGAACGACGACGACTTCGGCATCGACGCCGACGGCCACGGCGGCCTCGCCCCCAAGCGCGGCGCCGACGGGCGGGTGGTCGGGAACGAGCTCTGGTTGCTGCGCCTGCCGACCCCGCTGGAGGGGGCCCGCTAGCCACGCCACGGAGGCCGTCATTACCTTCGGCCTCCGTGACCCTCCTCTCCCTCGGTGGCGTGGCCATCCAGTATGGCGCCGACCCGCTCCTGACCGACATCACCTGCGTGGTGGGCCGGGGCGAGCGGTGGGGCCTCATCGGCCGCAACGGCGGCGGCAAGACCTCGCTCTTCCGGGCCATCACCGGTGACCTGCAGCCCGCCAAGGGCGGCGTGGCGCGCGCGCCGGGGCTGCGGATCGCCCTCCTCGACCAGCACCGCGACTTCGCGGGCGCAGAGACGGTCTGGGCGGCCGCCTGCGCCGCCTTCCGGCCCCTGCTCGCCCTGGAGCGCTCGCTGGAGGAACAGGCGCACCGGATGAGCGAGCGGGGCGACGCCGTCACTCCCGAGGACCTCGCCCGCTACGACCGGGACCTGGAACGGTTCCAGCGCGAGGGCGGCTACGAGGTGCAGGCCCGGGTCGCCGCGGTGCTGCACGGCCTCGGCTTCGATCCCGACGCCGCGCACCATCAGGCCCTCGCGTCGCTGAGCGGCGGCGAGCGGGGCCGCCTGGGCCTCGCCAGCCAGCTGGTGCGCCCCGCCGACGTGCTGCTGCTCGACGAGCCCACCAACCACCTCGACCTCGAGACCACCGAGTGGCTGGTGGACCACCTCCGGGGCCTCGACGCCGCGGCCATCATCATCAGCCACGATCGCGCCTTCCTCGACCAGGTGGCCGACCACATCCTCCACCTCGAGGCTGGCACCGGCTTCACCTACCGCGGCAACTACACCAGCTTCGTGGCCCAGCGCGCGGAGCGGCGGCTGGCCCAGGACCGCGCCTACCAGAAGCAGGCGAAGGTCATCGCCAAGGAAGAGGACTTCATCCGGCGGAACATCGCCGGCCAGAAGACCAACCAGGCCAAGGGGCGCCGCCGCAAGCTCGCGCGCGTGGCCCGGCTCTCCCCGCCCCCGGACGACCTCGACACCATGGCGGTGCGCTTCCGCAGCAGCGGCCGCGGCGGCGACCAGGTCCTCTCGGCCGACAAGCTCCGGGTGAAGGTCGGTGACCGGGTGCTCCTCGACGGCTTCAGCGCCGTGCTGCGCCGGGGCGACGTCGTGGGGCTCGTCGGCCCCAACGGCGCCGGCAAGAGCACCCTGCTCGCCACCCTGCTGGGCGACCGCCCCGCCGACGCCGGCAGCGTGCGCATTGGGGACGCCACCGAGGTGGAGGTGTACCGCCAGGACCTCGCCCAGGTGCCGCGTGAGAAGACCCTGTTCGACATCGTCCACGACCTGCGCCCCTCCTGGACCCGCGGCCAGGTGATGGACCACCTCGGCCGCTTCGACTTCTCGGGCGACACCACCCTGCGCCGCGCCGGCTCGCTCTCCGGCGGCGAGCTGGCCCGTGTGGCGCTGGCCATGATGACCCTGGGGAGCGCCAACCTGCTGGTCTTCGACGAGCCCACCAACCACCTCGACGTCGAGTCCATCGAGACCCTCGAGGACGCCATCGAAGGCTTCGAGGGCAGCGTGCTGCTCGTCAGCCATGACCGCGCCCTGCTCCGCGGGCTCTGCTCCCGGGTCTGGGGCATCGAGCAGGGCCGCATCGTGGACTTCGACGGCAGCTTCGAGGAGTGGGAGGCCGCCCGCGCCGAGCGGCGACGGGTCGCCGTCGAGGCGGCCCGGGACCGGGAGCAGGAACGCAAGGCCCGGGAAAAGAAGGAGCGCGACGCCGCGCCCCGGCCCGACACCGACCGGAAGGCCCGGCAGAACGCCCTGCGCACCGCCACCCGCGCCGTGGCCCAGGCCGAGCGGCTGGTACAGGAGCTCGAGGCGCGCCAGGCCGGGCTCTCGACGCAGCTGGCCGACACCGGCCTGTACGGGACCCCCGAGGGTTCGGCCCGCGCGCAGGAGCTGGCCCGCGAGCTCGACGTGGTGCGCGCCGAGCTGGCCGACGCCTACACCGACTGGGAGCAGGCGGCCCACGCGCTGGAGCGGCTCGACGCCCCCTGACCCTGGCCGTATCTTGCTCTCCGCCTTACCGCCTTACCGCCTTACCGCCTTACCGCCTTACCGCCTTGCCGCCAATCGTCCCCCCTCGCGGAGCCCCGATGCCCGCCGTCCGCCGCACCGCAGTCCTCGCCCTCCTGCTGCCCCTCGCCCTCGCCGCGCAGGAGCGGCCGCTCGCGCTCACCGGGGCACGCATCTTCCCGGTGGCCGGCCCGGTCATCGAGCGGGGCACCCTGGTGGTGCAGGGCGGGAAGATCCTCGCCGTGGGCGCCACCGGCCGGGTGGCGATCCCGGCGGGGGCGGAGGTCCGCGACGTCGCGGGGCGGGTGCTGATTCCCGGCCTGGTGGACACCCACAGCCACATCGGGGACGGCGACGCCGCCGACCGCGCCTCGCCCACCCAGGGCGAGGTCCGCATCCTCGACGCGATCGACATCCACAGCGACAACATCCGGCGGGCCCAGGCGGGCGGCATCACCACGGTGAACATCATGCCGGGCAGCGGGCACCTCATGGGCGGGCAGACCGCCTACCTCAAGCTCCGCCGCGGTCGCACGATCAACGACCTGCTCTACTGCGACGACCCGCTGACGGGGATCTGTGGCGGGTTCAAGATGGCCAACGGCACCAATCCCCGGGGCGCGCCGCCCTGGCCCGGCACCCGCGGCAAGGCCGCCTCGCTGGTGCGCGAGCGGTTCATCAAGGCCCAGGACTACCGCCGCCGCCTCGCGCTCGCGCAGGCCGACACCACCAAGCGCGTGGAGCGGGACCTCGAGATGGAGGCGCTGGTGCAGGTGCTGGAGGGGAAGCGGGTGGTCCACCATCACACCCACCGCTACGATGACATCCTGACGGTGCTGCGGCTGCGCGAGGAGTTCGGCTTCCGCGTCGTGCTGCAGCACGTCACCGAGGGCTGGCGCGTGGCCCGGGAGATCGCGGCGGCGGGGGTGCCGTGCTCGATCATCCTGATCGACAGCCCGGGCGGCAAGCTCGAGACGATGAACCTCAGCATGGACAACGGCCGCATCCTGGATTCGGCCGGCGTGCTGGTGGCGTTCCACACCGACGACGGCATCACCGACTCGCGCTTCTTCCTCCGCTCGGCGGCCTTCGGGGTGCGGGCCGGGATGCCCCGGGCCCGCGCGCTGGAGGCGCTGACGCTGGCCGGGGCAAAGATGCTTGACCTCGCCGACCGGGTGGGCAGCCTGGAGCCGGGGAAGGATGCCGACTTCGTGCTCCTCTCCGGCGATCCGTTCAGCATCTACACCCACGTGGAGGAGACCTGGGCCGGCGGGGAGCGGGTGTTCGACCGCAGCAACCCCGCCGACCGCGCCTACGCCACCGGCGCCTTCCGCCTGATGCGGGACCTCGAGACCCACACCGACGACGACAGCGACGTGGAGGGCGGACGATGACACCGCGACTCGTCGGCTCGGCGGCCCGGCGGCTGGGGTTCCTCCTCCTCCTCGCCGCGGCGGCCCAGCCACTCCAGGCCCAGCTCGCGGTGCGCGCGGATACACTCTATACCATGGCGGGCGCGCCCATCCCCGGGGGCGTGGTGCTGGTGGGGAAGGACGGGAAGATCGAGGCGGTCGGTCCCGCCGCGCGGGTGCGGATCCCCCGTGGGGTGCGCACGCTCAGCGCGCGGATCGTGACCCCCGGCCTGGTGGACGCGCACACGGTGGTGGGCCTCGCCGGCGCGCTCAACTACGCCCACGACCAGGACCAGCTCGAGACCTCCGACCCGATCCAGCCGGAGCTGCGGGCGTTCGACGCCTATGATGCCCGGGAGCGGCTGGTGGAGTGGGTGCGCGGCTTCGGGGTGACCACGCTGCACACCGGCCACGGCCCCGGCGCGCTCATGAGCGGGCAGACCATGGTGGTGAAGACCCGCGGGTCGAGCGTCGCGGAGGCGCTGGTGGACAGCGTCACGATGGTGGCCATGACCCTGGGCCCGGACGTGTCGGACAACTTCCGCGGCAAGTCCCCCGGCACCCGCGCCAAGGGCGTGGCAATGCTGCGCGCCGCCTTCCTCAAGGCGCAGGACTACGCCCGCAAGCGCGCCGATCCCGACAGCACCAAGCGGCCGGCCCGCGACCTCCGCCAGGAGGCGATCGTCCGGGTGCTCGAGGGGCGGGCCGCCGCGCTGGTCACCGCGCAGGGGATGAGCGAGATCCAGGCGGCGCTCCGGCTGCAGCGGGAGTTCGGCTTCCGCCTGGTGCTCGACGGCGCCGCGGAGAGCTACATGCTCCTCGACGAGATCCGGGCCGCCGCGGTGCCGGTCATCCTGCATCCCAGCATGATCCGCAACACCGGCTCGGCGAGCAGCGCCAGCCTCGAGACCGCCGCGAAGCTGGTGGGCGCGGGCATCCCGGTGGCGCTGCAGAGCGGCTACGAGGGCTACGTCCCCAAGACGCGCGTGGTGCTCTTCGAGGCGGCGGTGGCGGCCGCCAACGGGCTCACCCGCGAGCAGGCGCTCGCCACGGTCACCCGCGACGCCGCGAGGATCATCGGGCAGGACCGCCGGGTGGGGACGCTCGAGGTGGGGAAGGACGGCGACCTGGCGCTCTTCGACGGCGACCCCTTCGAGTACACCAGCCACGTCTGCGCCGTGGTGATCGAGGGCATGGTGGTCTCGGACCGCTGCCAGTAGCGGGCGGCCCTACTTCACCACTTCCCGCAGGTACAGCACCGCCAGCGCCAGGTAGGCGGCGAAGCTCACGCCGAGGAGCGCTGCGCTGCCGCGGCCGGGACGTGCCCACGCGGGCGCCACGCCCGCCAGCTGCACGTGATTCAGGAAGTACAGGGCCACCGGGAAGAGCACTGTCCCTGCGAAGCCCACCACCGCCGAGAGCAGGATCAGCGCCCCGGGCGCGCTCAGCGCCATGGTGCCGCCGGTGATTGCCGTGAGGGTGGTGAAGCAGATCCAGTACCAGCGCCGCCGCCCCTGCCGCGCCGCGGCCGGGAAGACCGTCGTGATGATGTCGGCCTGCATCCGGCTCACGCCGTCGGCGGTGGCGAGCCAGGTGTCGGTCAGGAAGGCCGCCGCCACCACCAGGAACAGCAGCCGGCCGACCGGGCCCCAGCTCACCTCGAAGAACCGGCTCTGCACCACCGCCAGTTCGTACTCCTCCGGCAGCAGCCCTTTCGGGAAGAGCAGCGCCCACGCCAGCAGGCAGGTCATCAGCGTGGTGCACAGGTTGCCGCCGATCCCGACCAGGGCATCCACTGTCAGGTAGCGGCGCCACCGGCTCCATTCCACCCGGGCCGCTTCGTCGTCAGGCGGGAGCAGGGCGCCCACGCCCGCCATGCCGCGCACGGCACGCACGTCCTCCCTCGCGGGTCCCGCGTCACCGCCCACGCCGGTGACGTGCGATCCGTGGGCGGCCATCCCCGCCCCCTTCTCGCTCAGCCAGTACGAGTAGAGCAGGATCCAGAACCCACCCAGTCCCGCGAATGTGATCCCCGTGAGGAGCTTGGTGGCATCGGCCGGGTCCCAGGGGCGCGGCAGGGGCCCGGCGGGTGGGCCGCCGAGGCCCCGCAGGAAGCTCGGCAGCGCGGTCAGCACCTCCGGCTGCAGGCACGCCCAGACCAGCCCGATCACGGTGGTCACCGCGACCACCTTCATGAAGTTCTCGACCAGCCGGTATACCACGCCGGCGAAGACCATCGCGACCACGAACACCGCGATCGAGGCGTACCCCCAGAACAGGGTCTGGCCCCGGGGGCTCCAGCCGTGCGGGATCCCGCTGAGCGCCGCGAGCGCCGTCCCGCCCGCCGACGCGAACGCCCCGAACCAGAGGAAGGAGAGCGTCATCAGGGCCCACAGTCCGATCCCGAAACCGCGGTGCAGCCGCAGGAAGCCGCGGAAGATGGTCTCGCCGGTGAGCAGCGTGTAGCGCCCGATCTCGACGTTGAGCGGGTACTGCAGCAGGCAGGCCGGCACCAGCAGGCAGAGGAACGTCAGGCCGTACTTGGCCACCAGGTAGGGCCACCAGATGAGTTCGCCGCTCCCCTGCGCCAGCGCCATCCACACGATGCCGGGGCCGAGCGCGCGCCACCAGCCGGGGAACCGGGGCAGTGGACGGCGGTCGGTGTCGGGGGTGTTCATCGGCGGTTATCCTTGGGCATGCCAATCCTCGTGCGGGCACGATGACCCCGCGGGCCAGGGCGCGGCTCGCGATCCTGGGCGTCGCGTTCCTTTTCTCGACGGGGGGCGCCGCCATCAAGGCGGTCACCTTCTCCAGCTGGGAGGTCGCCTCGCTCCGCTCGGGCGTGGCGGCGCTCGCGGTGTGGCTCTTCATGCCGGAGGCGCGGCGGCTGCGCCGCGGGCAGCTGGCGGGCACCGCCCTCGTGGCCCTGGCCTACGCCGCCACCCTGGTGCTCTTCGTTCTTGCCAACCGCCTCACCACCGCCGCGAACACGATCTTCCTCCAGTCCACGGCTCCGCTCTACATCCTCCTCCTCGGCCCCTGGCTGCTCAAGGAGCCGCTGCACCGCCGCGACCTCGGCTTCATGGCCGCGGTGGCGGTGGGCATGGCGTTCTTCTTCCTGGGGCGCCAGACGACGTTCGCGACCGCCCCCGACCCGGTCAAGGGCAACCTCCTCGCGCTGGCCTCGGGGGTGACCTATGCCGCCATGCTCATCGGGCTGCGCTGGATGGGCACCCGCGGGGGGTCGCCCGCGAGCGCGGTGGTGCTGGGGAACCTCGTGGCGTTCGGGGTGGCGCTCCCGGCCGCGCTGCCCTTCGCGGGCGCGGGCCCGCGCGACTGGGCCATCATCCTGTATCTCGGGATCTTCCAGATCGGTCTCGCGTACGCCCTGCTCACCCGGGCCATCCCGCACGTGCCCGCGCTCGAGACCTCGCTGCTGCTCTTCCTGGAGCCGGCGCTCAATCCCTTGCTGGCCTGGGCGGTGCACGGCGAATACCCCGGGCCGTGGGCGCTCGTGGGCGGGGTGATCATCATGGCCGCCACCGGCGTGAAGTCCTGGGTGGATGGACGCCGGGACACCGACGGGTTGCCGAGCCGCCGAGCCGCCGAGCCGACGTGACCCCGATCCCCACGCTGATCGAGACGGTCCGGGTCCGAGGCGGTCGCGCCCCGCTCTGGTACCTGCACCTTCGCCGGCTGGTGGCGAGCTGCCGCGCGCTGGGCGTGCCCTTTCCCCCGGCGCTCGCCGTGCCGGAGGGCGGCGCCGACCGGGTGCACCGCCTGGAAGTCGGGCCGCGTGGTGTGCAGGTGAGCGAACGGGAACCCGGCCCCTCCACCCCGGTGCGCCTGCTGGCGAGCGCCGTGCCGCACCCAGGTTACCCGCACAAGACCACGGCGCGGGCCGCGTTCACGGCGGCGCTCGATCAGGCGCGCGCCGCGGGAGCGGACGACGCGCTGCTCCTTACCTCCACCGGGCTGGTCGCGGAGGCCGCCATCTGGTGCCTCTTCTGGTGGGAGGGCGACGTCCTTGCCGCGCCGGCGCTCGACCTCGGCGTGCTGCCGGGCGTGTCCCGGATACGGATCGAGGAACTGGCGGGCCCGGTAGCGGAGCGGCGGGTGACCCCGGCGGCGCTGGCGGGCCGGCCGCTCTTCCTGGCCAATGCCGTGCGGGGTATCGTTGAGGTGGCGGCGCTCGACGGCCGCCCGGTCCCGGTGCACC
>JBGAPX010000110.1:0-12036 GCA_044221045.1 Gemmatimonadales bacterium | reverse complement strand
CCCCCGCCCGCGGGCCTTTTCTGTGATCATCCTCTCGCGAGGACCCGTCCGCGCCACCCCCCTCACACCCCGCCTGTGCCCCCAGTCACCGCCCTTTCTTCCGTCCGGTAGCACCTTTTCCTCCACTCGCAGTCCCATTTCGATCTACATCCGTCTGCCGGGAGTTGCCATGCGCTGGATCCGCCGCGCGGCGCTGTTCGCGTCCGTCGCCTGCCTCGCCATTACCCCGCTCGCCGGCCAGCGGGTCGCCGACCACAAGGGAGTGTGGTTCGGGGGCGGCCTCGGCATGGGCTCGGCCCGGCTCTCCTGCTCCATCTGCCGCGCCGGGCGCGACGGCGGTGCCGCCGGCTACCTCCGCGTCGGGGCCACCGTGACCAAGCAAGTCCTGGTGGGCGCCGAGACCCTGCTCTGGTACCACAGCGACGGGCCGGTGGACTACCTCCTGGGCTCCGTCCAGGCGGTGGTGCTGCTCTACCCCATGAAGGACAACGGCTTCTACCTGAAGACCGGGCTTGGCCTGGCGCAGTACTCCGCCAAGGACAGCGACGACAAGGCCTCCACCCAGGCGCTCGCCGCCCAGGTCGGGGTCGGCTACGAGGTGCTGGTCGGCAAGGGCATGTCCATCGTGCCTTTCGCGAACTTCATGGGCACCACCGGCGCCGACCTCCGCTTCAACGACACCGTCTCCGGACTGTCGGCCAACACCAGCCTGTTCCAGCTGGGTGTGGGCCTCACGCTGCACTAGCACCGACCGCCACTTCCTTCGTCACCGATCGCCTCTTCCCCTTCGGAGGCTGGCATGCGCGCTCGACTCCTCACGTTGCATCGTCTCGTGGCCCACCGGCGCCGACCTCCGATTCAATGACACCGTCTCGGGGCTGTCGGCCAACACCAGCCTGTTCCAGCTCGGCGTCGGCCTCACGCTGCACTAGCCCGACCGCCGCTTCCACCGTCACCGATTGCCTCTTCCCCTGCGGAGGCCTGCATGCGCGCTCGATTCCTCACTCTGCATCGTCTCGTGGCCGGGGCCCTGCTCCCGCCCACGCTCCTGCTGGCCGCGTGCGGCGACGGCGCCTACACCGGCATCCCGCCGGTCGAGGAGACCGGCAACGCCGTCCAGTTCGGCATCTGGACGCCGGGCACCGGCGATACCTGCACCCAGGAGATCCACGACCGCTTCTCCGTCGTGGGCCCCGACGGCAAGCGCTACAACACCTGGCACCCGCCGGTGGACCCCGCCACCGGGTGCACCTTCGGGCACGAGCACGGCCGCGACCCCCGCGGCTCCAACCTCTACAGCCGGGTGGGGCCGATCCCCTTCGGGCTGGCCAACGAGGCGCTGGAGACGTGGGATCCGCAGAACGTGCGGCACGAGGACCACTTCGGGCACAAGGTCGACTGGGAGAACGACGTCGAGTTCGTCCGCAAGGACGGCCTGACCGGCGCCCTCTTCAGCGTCAAGTGCGACGTGCTGGCCAAGCTGCACCAGGGCACGCACTCGAAGGACGCCTTCACCAACAACCTGCACGAGATCGCCTACCACGTGCAGTGCAGCGACGGCACCGAGATGCACGTCACGCTGATGTCGGCCATCGGCGAGCCGGGCGGGTTCACCCGCACCTGCGACGGGCAGCGGGTGGACGTCGGGGCTCCCGTCCCCGCCAACTCCCCCAACGGGGGCGGCCAGCGGGTGATCCCGGACCGGACCTGCGTGGACCAGAACCTGTACGTCGGCGCCGGCCAGCGGGCGGACTACAACGGGGCGCTGCACGAGAGCTGGCAGACCTCGAACACCGTCCGGACCGAGAACGGGCATACCATCGCCCACTTCAACCCGTACTTCCAGGTGTTCTTCCCCAGCCGCTTCTATGACCCGGCGGCCCCGAACATCACCGGCCGCCCCATCGCCGAGTGTGACGCGCTCGACCCGGCCCGCGACCTCAACAACGACCTGTGCGCCCAGTCCACCAACGACGGCGCGCTCACCGGGCTCGCGTTCGACGATTCGCGCTCGAAGTTCAACGGGGTGCGTCGCTTCATCGACGTGAACAACAACGACGTCGACAACGAGGATGGCCCCGAGGTCTGGTACAGCGATCCCTTCGGGCGGAACGCGCGCAAGCAGCCGTTCCCCGGCTCCATCCGGCAGTGGGTCTCCAAGACCAAGAACGAGTACGGCTTCAACGTCGACGGCCCCGCGATCGGCTTCAACCGGAACTACGGGGTGGCCTCGACCCACGCGCCCAACTAGCCGCTGGCCGCGCCGCACACGACGACACGGGGTGGGTCCGTCACCGGACCCACCCCGTGTCGTATCCCCGCCGAGCCGCCGAGCCGCCGAGCCGCCGAGCCGCCGAGCCGCCGAGCCGCCTAGAACCGACTCAACGGCACGTCCCCGTTCGCCCGCTCACCCAGGTAGAGCAGCACGTCCCGGCCGCGGTAGCCCGGCGCCGAGACGCGGACTGACTGCGTCCGGCAGCGGTTGACCAGCGTCCGGTCGAACACCAGCCGGTACTCTCCCCGGTCGTTGGCGAAGGTCCCGTACGGCGTGCCAAGGATCTGCAGCCGGGCCCCCGGCAGCGGCTGTCCGGTGTCCTGGTGATAGATCCGCCCGGCGATCACCGCCATCCCCTTGGGAATGGTACTGTCGGTCTGTTCCTCCTCCGGCAGGTCGCAGCCGCGGCTGTCGCTCGCCTCGGCGGTTTCCCACGGCCGGTTCTCGCGGCTGCCCGTCAGCGGGCCGAGTCGGCTGGAGGGGCGGCCGAAGATCCGTCGCGCCTCCGTCTCCATGGCGGTCGGGGCGTTGGTCCCCAGCATCGAGGGGGTGGTGGGCTCAGGGCTCGGCGCCAGGGGGCCATCGGTGGCGGCCTCCTCGTTGCCGGGGTCGGGGCGCGTGGCCTCGGTGCGGGCCGTCTGGGGCGGGGCGTTCGGCTCCGGCTCCGGCGTGGGCGAGACGCGCGCGGTCGATCCCGGCGTCGGGTCCGGCCCCGGCGTGAGCGGCGCCAGCGGCTCGAGCGGGGCGTTCGGCTGGAGGGGCGGCGGCTCGACCCGGGGCGTCGGGGTGGGCCGTGGCGGGGCGAAGTCGAGCTGGATCGGCCGCACCGACGCCTCGTTGCGGTCGTCGAGGGGGCCCTTCCGGTCACGCCTGGCCCCGCCGTAGAGCGCCAGCGCGATTACCACCACGTGCAGGACCACGCTCACCGCCGATCCCAGCGTCGGGCGGACGCCGGGACCGCTGCGAGGCAGCGTCGTGGAGTAGTTGCGGACCCGTGCCGGCATCGTCCCGTTCGTCTCGCCCTTCTGCTAGGCCCGCAGTTCCCGCTTGAGCACCTTGCCAGACCCCGTCTTCGGCAACTCGGGCAGGAAGCGGACCTGGCGCGGCACCTTGTATCCCGTGAGCCGTTCCCGGCAGAACTCGACCAGCGCCGGGCCGCTCAGGTCCGCGCCCGGCCGCGCGACCACCGCCGCCACCACGACCTCGCCCCACACCTCGTCCGGCGCCCCGTACACCGCGGCCTCGAGCACGCCCGGATGCTGGTAGAGGACGTGCTCGACCTCGGTGGAATACACCTTCTCGCCGCCGGTGATGATCATGTCCTTCATCCGATCCACGATCGTCACGTATCCCTCGTCGTCGACGACGGCGAGGTCCCCGGTGCGGAGCCAGCCGTCCGCCGTGAAGGCGGCGCGCGTGGCCTCGGGGCGGGCCCAGTAGCCCGGCGTCACGGTCTCGCCGCGGACCTGGATCTCCCCGGTCTCGGTCTCGTCGGTCGCCACGGGGCTGCCATCCTCGCGGACCACGCGCAGCTCCACCGCGATGAACGGGCGGCCGGTCTTGGCCCGGTAGCGGAACTGCTCCTCCGGGCTCCGCTCCCGCAGGTGCGCCTTGAGCAGGCTCAGCGTGAGGTAGGGACTGGTCTCCGTCATGCCGTACGTCTGGACGTACTCGGCGCCGAAGGTCTCCACGATGGCCCGCACCACCGCCGGCGCAATCGGCGCGCCCCCGCTCAGGATCAGCCGCAGGCTGCCGTAGTCATGCTGGCCCCGCGCCTCGTGCTTCACCATGAGGTTGAGCATGGTGGGCACCAGGTTGGTCAGGGTCACCCGCTCCCGCGCGAGCAGGGCCAGCGCCGCCTCCGGCTCGAAGCGCGGCAGCATCACGTGCCGGCCGCCGACCAGCGTGATCGCGAAGGTGGCCCACGCGTCCGCCAGGTGAAACATGGGGGCGATGTGGGCCCAGGTGTCCCGGTCCGTGAGGCCCAGTTCCGCCACCGCCGCGAGGGCGTGGGTGGCCACGTTCCGGTGGGTCAGCATGACCCCCTTGGGCTGGCCGGTGGTGCCGCTGGTGTAGTACAGATGCGCCACCCCGTCGGCGGGTGACGGCGACGGCACGAACGGAGCGCCGTCCGGGTCGGGATACGCGCAGGCCGGCCCAGGCGTTGGGGCGGGGAAGGCTGCGCCGCTCGAGAGCAGGCAGCCTACCGGGGTGTCCCGCTCCAGCACCTGGCCGGTCAGCTCGCGCAGGGTCGGGTCGGCCAGGAGGACCCGGCTGCCGCTGTCCCGGAGGATGAACGCGAGCTCGTCGGGGTGGAGCCGGGTGTTGAGGGGGACCAGGATGGCACCCAGGCCGGCGGCGGCGAAGTAGGCCTCGAAGCAGGGCAGGGAATTGGGCAGCAGGCAGGCGACCCGGTCGCCGGGCGCCACCCCCCGGGCCCGCAGCCATCCCGCCAGGGCATCCACCCTGGCGCCGGTCTCGCGGTAGGAAATGTGACGCCCGCCATCGACAACCGCGGTACTGACCGGGTAGAGATGACGGGCGCGAGCGAGGATCTGCCAGAGGTTCATCCGGCGGCCTAGTACGTCGTCTGCCAGTCCACCTTTGCCGCGCGGCGGCAGCGGGTGCACATCATGGACTCCGGCTCGCCCTCGAATTCCTGCCGGCCGGTGCAGTCGGGGCAGACTGCGTACGAAGTGACGACTTTCTGGCCCGCGAGTGTGGGCCGCATGACGCCGGTCCGCACCACCACGCTCCACATGGTCGGCCGATCGGACCGGATCCGGACCTCTTCCCGCCGGACCCGCATCGGCTGATGGTCCACCTCGAGCACCACCTCCTCGGCGGTCTCGTCCACCACTGGGTACCAGGCCCCCCGGCGGAGCACGTCGGCCTGGCCCGTGGTCCCGGTGGCCCATGCCCGGATCGCCGGGTTCTCCCCGGAGCGGCGGTATGGAGGCGGTGAGGTCATGGCCCTTACTATAGCCATCTTGGCCGGTTGCCGCACCCTCGGCCACCCCGCCTGCTGCGGACCCTGTTCCCGCGGGGTAGATTAGGTCCCCTATGGTGTCCCCCCTCGATACCCGCCCTCCCGCCAGCCGGCAGCTGGCCGAGCTCCTCCTCGGTCTGGCCGGGCTGATGCACCGGCTCCGCACCCTGCCCGAGGGTCACCCGACGCTGCACGGCCAGGCGCTCGCGCTGGAACGCGCGCTGGCCGTGACCCTGGCCGGGCGGGAGCGGCTGGTCATGGAAGTCGGGACGGTCCAGCTGGTGGTCGAGGGCATGGAAACCAATCCCGACTACGAGCCGCTCCGGGACCTGGCCGCCGACCTCCGGCGCGCGGGGCTGGCGTCGCTCGAGTTCCGCGCCGGCGTGACCGCCACCGAGCTGCTCGAGGCGCTCACGCCGCTCGCGACTACCGGCGTGGCGATCGGCGGGACCCGTCACGTCGGGTTCGGCGGGCTGGGTGCGCAGCCCACCGCGGAGGATGCGTGGCTGGAGCTCGAGCGGGTGGTGCTCGGGGAACCGGGCCGAGAGCGGGCCGAGCGCGATCCCCACGAGCTGGCCCTGGCGCTGGAGCTCGAACCCGCTGACCCGGCGCGCGACGTCGAACTCCTCGGGTTGTTGTCGCGCCTGGTGTGGGCCGCGGAGGGGGCGGTGCCTCCCGGGGAGGCGCCGGCCCCTGCCGACGGCGACCTCACGCCGCGGGAGGAAGCCCTGGCCCTCATTCAGAGCCTCCCGACCGTCGTGCTCCGGCGCCTGCTGGCGCCCGGCGGTGATCCGGCCGCCCAGTCGGAGTTCCTGCGCGCAGTGGCGCCAATGCTCACGCCCCCCCTCGCGCTGCGCTTCCTCGAGTTGCTGGCCCACGGCCGGGAGGGCATGCTCTCGGCCGGCGCCCTGCGGGTGCTGGCCCGGCTGGCCCTGCGCGCGGACGAGTCCGGCGGCACCGCCGCGCGCCGCGCGCTCAGCGAGGAACTGCTGCGGTTCGTGGCGCCCTTGGAGGCCGCAGCGCCCGGGCTGCGGGTCGCGCTGGAGCCCGACCGGGTGCTCAAGCTCGCCCTGGAGAGCGGCATCCTGGAGCCGGGCACGCTGTCGGCCGCCGACCGGATGATCGCCCGCCGACAGGTTGCCGCGCTGCTCGCCATCCTCGAGACCGTCCCGCGCGAGGACCCCGTGGCGCGGGCCCTCCGCGCCCGGGTGTTCCACCCGCAGACCGTGCGGGTCCTGCTGGACGCCTCGCCGGTGGACCTCGAGTCCATCGACCGGCTGGTGCCCGGCGCAGGACTCGAGGCCGCGCCTGCCTTGCTCGACGCGCTGGCCCACTCGCGGGAGCGCCGGGTGCGGCTCCGCCTGCTGGACCTCCTGGCCCGCTACGGCAACGGCGTCGGGCCCCTGGCCAGCGAGCGGCTGGACGGGATGCCCTGGTACGTGCAGCGCAACCTGCTGGCGCTGATCGGCCGGCTCCCCGACCTGCCCAGCGGCTTCCTGCCGGTGCGGCTGCTCGGCCATCGCGACCCGCGGGTGCGCCACGAGGCCATCGCGCTCGCCATCGCCGATCCGGAGCTGCGCACTCGCGGCCTGGCCGAGGCGCTCGACACCAATCACGAACCGACGCTCCGGCTCGCCTTCGCCGCCCTCGCCGATCGCTGCCCGCCCGAGCTGCTCCCGCGGCTCCTCACCCGCGTGGGCGACGCCAACCTCGATCCCGAGCTCCGCGCCATGGCGGTGACGGCCCTCGCGCCGGTCAGCGACCCGGTGGTCCTGCGGCTGCTGCGCCGGCTGGTGGTGGCCCGTGGCCTCGCGGGACTGGGGCGGCTGGCGCCCAAGAGCCCGCCCATGCTGGCGGCGCTGCGCGGCCTGACACTGCACTGGCACAGTCACCCCAAGGTGGGGGCGCTGCTCGAGAACGCCCGCGCCTCCCGGGACACCGACATCCAGGCCGCGGCCCGCCCCGGCCGCCGTTCGGGCTCCGGCCCCAGGGTGATGCCATGATCAGCCAGGCCACCCGCTTCCTGCGGGCCATGGAACACGCGCTCGAACTCCGGATCCGTCCCGGCTCCGAGGTCCTGTTGCGGCGGACCGCGGACGAAACCTGCCTCACCCGGCTGCGTGAGTTGCTCCTTGCCGATCGTGAGCCGGCCATCGGCTTCGGCCCTGGCGGTGTCCGCCTCGGCGAGCTGCCGCTGGCGGAGTTCCAGCGCTGGCCCTGGGCCGCGCGGCTGGCGTCGCGCGGCATCGAGCGCCTGGTGCTGGCCGGCGAGCCCACGGCCGGGGCGCTGGCGGCCTTCCTCGATCACGCCGCCGGCCTGGTTCCCGACGCCTCGGCCCCGCCCCGCCTCGAGCCCGGCGGCCTGCAGTGGGGGCCCGACTCCGGGCCGGACGATGCCAGCGACTACCCGCTGCTGGAAGAACTCGAGGTGCTGCGGCACGTCTTCCAGCGCGCGCGCGCCGGCGAACGCCTTCCGCTCGGGGACGTGCACGCTGTCGCCGCGTCCCTCGGCGCGCTGGTCGACGGGCACGAGGCGCCCGGGCTGCCGCTGCTCCGGGTCACGGAACGGGCCGAGTACCTCCCCGCCCACGCGCTCAACACCGCGCTCCTCTCCATGGCGGTCGCCGAGCCCCTGGGGCTGGGCGCGGAGGAACGGCGCGAGATGGCGTTGGCCGCGCTGCTCCACGACGTGGGCATGGCGCGGCTCCCCTCCGAGACGCTGGTGGCCTCCCACTTCACCGACCAGGACCGGGCCCGGGTGCGCGGCCACCCGCTCGAGGGGGCGCGGGTGCTGCTCCGCCACGGCGAACAACTCGAGGGCGCCGCGGTGGTGGCCTACGAGCACCACCTGCGGCAGGACGGCTCCGGCTATCCCCGCCTGAGCTACCCCCGCGAACCGCACCTGCTCACCCGCGTGGTCGCGGTCTGCGGCGCCTTCGATGCGCTCCTGGCGCACCGCCCCGACCGGCTGCCGATGGAACCGAGCCTGGCCCTGCGGGAGATCGAACGGAACGTGGTGAGCCAGTTCGATCCCCGCGTGGTGGCCGCGTTTGCCGAGGTCATGCTCAGCTCCGCCCGCCGCGGCAGCCTCGCCTTGACATTGCGACAGATCTAGTCGTATTTGCCTGTCCGGTCCGATTCCCGGCCGCCCGGGGGGGTCGCCGGCGGTCGGGCGTCCCGTGCAGGAGCCCTGCCATGAGCGACATCCGCAGCCTACCCGCCGTGCCCCCGATCGCGACGCGCGGCTATGCCCACCCCGAGGTCCTGGTCTCCACCGAGTGGGTGGCGGCGCACCTCGACGACCCTTCCGTCCGCCTGGTCGAGTCCGACGAAGACCTGCTGCTCTACGAGACCGGGCACATCCCGGGCGCGGTGAAGGTGGACTGGGTCACCGACCTCAACGACCCGCTCACCCGTGACTACCTCGACCAGGGCCGCATGCAGGCGCTGCTCCGGTCCAAGGGCATCGGGCCCGAGACCACCATCGTCTTCTATGGGGACAAGAACAACTGGTGGGCGACGTACGCCTTCTGGGTGTTCCGGCTGTTCGGGATCGAGCAGCTGCGGCTGATGGATGGCGGGCGCGCGCGCTGGGCCGAGGAGGGCCGGCCGCTCACCACCGAGGTGCCCCGTCATCCCGCCGGGAGCATCGTGGTGGGGCCGCGCCAGGACGCGATGATCCGCGCCTTCCGTGAGGACGTGCTGGCGCACCTCGAGCGCCGGGGCCAGCTGGTCGACGTGCGCAGTCCCGAGGAATACCGCGGCGAGCGGCTGCACATGCCCGATTATCCCAACGAGGGCTCGCTCCGCGGCGGCCACATCCCCGGCGCCCGGAGCATTCCCTGGGCCCGGGCCGTGAATCCCGAGACCCACACCTTCCGCCCCGCGGGCGAGCTCCGCACCCTCTATACCGAGGAGCAGGGGCTGGCCCCGGAGCGCGAGACGATCGCCTACTGCCGCATCGGCGAGCGCTCGTCCCACACCTGGTTCGCCCTCACCTACCTGCTCGGCTTCACGAGGGTCCGCAACTACGATGGCTCGTGGACCGAGTGGGGCAACGGGGTGCGCCTGCCGATCGAGCGGTAGCCGCCCACCCTACCCCAGCAGCGGGGGCAGCGTCGCCCCCGCGCTGCCCGTCAGCTTCACCTCCGCCATCGCGTCGAACGCCGTCGGCCCGGGATCCACCACCACCAGGGGCCGGCGGCGCCGCGCGACCGTCATCGCGTAACCTGCCGCCGGCTGCACCGCCCCCGCCGTCCCCACCACCAGGCAGGCGTCGGCCGCCTGCGCCGCGGCCGCGGCGCGGTCCATGGCCTGCGCCGGCAGCGCCTCCCCGAACCAGACCACGTCGGGCCGCAGCAGCGCGCCGCACGCGGGGCAGGCGGGCAGGGTCTCCCGCGACGTGGCATCGACCGGCTGCCCGTCCTCCGCGGCGTGGGGGCACCGGGTGCACCGCACCCGCGCGATCGAACCGTGCAGCCTGACGGGGAACGCCGCGGCGGGGTCGACGCCCCGCTCGCCGCCGGCGGCGCGAGCCGCGCGCTCATGCAGGGCGTCCACGTTCTGGGTGACCAGGACGACACCCGGGCGGGCGAGCATCCAGCGCGCCAGCGCGAGGTGGCCGGCGTTGGGCTCGCAGTCCGCCACCAGGCCGCGGCGCCAGCCATACCACTCCCAGACCAGTCGCGGGTCGCGCCCAAACGCCTCGGGGGTCGCGAGGTCCTCCGGCCGGAAGTCCTTCCACAGCCCGCCCGGACCGCGGAAGGTGGGCACCCCGGATTCCGCGCTGATGCCGGCGCCGGTCAGCACCAGCACCCGCGGCGCCTCCGCCAGCAGGGCCCGGGCGCGCGCCAGGTCCGCTGCCGGCTCCACCTACGCCAGCTCCCCCGCCATCCGCCGGATCCGGCCGATCATCGCGGTGAGCCCGTGCATGCGGGTCATCCCGAGCGCTTCCGCCAGGCCGAGGCGGTCCAGCAGGTCCGGGGGCACCTGGGCCGCCTCGGCCGGCGGTGCGCCCTGCAGCCCCTTCGCCAGCAGCGATACGAAGCCGCGCACCGTCGGCGCCTCGCGCGGGGCGTCGGCGTGCAGCACGACGCCCTCGCCTTCCCGCTCGAGGAAGAGGAAGACCGGGGACTGGCACTCGGGGACGCGATTGAGCCCCTGGTCCCGGGCCGCGTGGAAGCGTTCGGGCAGGGGCGGGAGTTTGCGGCTGTAATCGAGCAGCAGCTCCAGGCGGGTCTGCTTGTCCGCGCCCTGGAAGCGGCGGGTGATCCGGTCGAGGGAGTCGAGCATGACCGGAAGCTACCTACCTTGCCCGGGCCGCCTCCAGTTCGCCGAGCAGCCGCTGCAGGTCCAGGCCGTGGGCCAGGGCCACGAACTCGAGGGAACGCCGGGCGCCGCAGCACAGGTCGATGCCATGGCGGGCAAGCACCGGTACCGTTTCCGGGTGCAGCTCGGCGACCGTGCCGACGGTCATCTCGGGGTGGAGGGCCAGGTCGTTGGTCATGTCGGGTCTCCAGGGGCCGCCGGGCGGGCGCGGCCGATCAGCAGCATGCGGACGTGGTGGAGGATGGTCGCCGTGATGGCGAGGGTGTACAGGCCGGCGCCGGCGCGGGTGGCCGGGAGGCTCCCCGCGCCGACGCCGGTGACAAGGGCGGCGACGCCGAGCGCCCCGCTCACCGCCGCGGTGACGCCCAGGCCGCGGTGCAGCATGACCGGCATCGGCGGGGTGCCGGGCCGGCCCATGCGCGCGGCGAAGCGATGATGCCAGGTGAGCGTGGGCAGCACCCGGAACGACACGCCGAGCACCAGCGCCCCGGCCCACCCGAGGAGCAGCGTGAGGACGTACGCCACGAGCAGGCCCGGTCGCCGCATCCCGGAGGCGGCGGCCGCGAGTCCCAGCGGGATGGCCGTCGCGAGCGCGACGAGCGCGAGCGTGAGGAGCCCGGTCGCTGGATCGAGCGCGCGCCGGGCGCGGCTGCGGAACCAGCCCAGGCCGAGGTAGCAGAAGAGCGCGGCGGCCGCGGCCATGAGTCCGCTCCCGAGCCACGCCAGCGCCCGGAGGTCCATGACCGCGCCCAGGGCATACAGCACCACGGCCGTCCCGAGCAACCGCGGCAGCTGCCGGTCCAGCGCCGCGGGGATCGGCCGGGCGCTGCCGTAGAACATCGGGATCATGCGGCTGCCGAGCCCGAATGCCGTCATCGTGACGAACCCCCCCAGCGCCAGGTGCAGGTGCGCGGAGATCAGGCCGAGGCGCGGGGTGGTCCACCAACCCAGGGCATCGCCGATGCGCGCGCCGGCCACGAACATCGCGAACCCGAATCCCATGTGGGCGTAGGATACGTACAGGCCGAGCTGGCGGTTGCGCGGTGCCTTGCGGCGCTGGGGCAGCAGGTTCCACGCGGTGCCGAAGACGGCGGCGAACAGCACCGACCACCCGGCCGACTGCAGGTACCGCTGTCCGAGGAGGAGTCCGCCGGCGAGCAGCGCCGTTCCAGCGACGTGGAGCGCGAGCGCCGCCCAGGCCACCCCGCGGCTCCGCTCGCCGACGCCGAGCATGGCGGGAAAGATCTGGTACAGCACGCCGGTGATGACGGTGGTGAGGAAGCCCAGGGTGAACAGGTGCGTGAGGGCCAGCAGCCGCGGGTCGAGGAAGCTCCCCGAGGCGAGGGCCGGCGCGAGTCGCGCCAGGCCCACGGCCCCCGCGAGGCCCCACGCGAACCCGAGCGCGAAGTGGCTCCCGACCAGCGGAAACGACGGGAGCACCTGT
>JBGAPX010000109.1:0-12250 GCA_044221045.1 Gemmatimonadales bacterium | reverse complement strand
GGGCGTACGCGAACGTCGCCAGCCGCGGCTGGTCGGGCCGCACCAGGTCGGCCGGCGGCCAGGCATACCCGCCGACCAGGGTGAACCCGACGATGATGCCGGCGAGCAGCAGCACGCCCTTGAGGTCGACGTGCAGGGCCGGGCGCCAGATCGCGAGCCACTCCGCGAAGGTGGCCGAGCTCCACAGCGACCAGAGGGTGCACATGAGGAGGAAGAAGCCGGCGGTCCGGAGCCCGGTGCCGAGGTTCCACCCGCCCTTGCGCTGGAGGCTCTTGACCTTGGGCGCCCGCGACTCGCGCAGCGTCAGGACGGCCACGGCCACCCCGAGCATCATCCAGAACACGAGGTCGGTGAAGCGCAGCGGGAAGCTCCCCCGCAGCCAGAACCACTGGTAGGAATGCAGCAGCCAGGTGATCACGAACACGATCGCCGTGGCGGCCATGAGGGCGAAGGTGCTGCCGCGGGCCCGGTAGCGGAAGAAGCTGGGGTAATACACCAGCTTCATCATGAAGTCCTTCCAGTAGATGTTGATCCGCCGCCAGAGGTCCAGGAAGCTGCTCGAGAGGTAATACTGGTGGTGGGTCTCCGGCAGGCGGAACCCGAAGAGGTGCAGCACGCCGATGATCAGGTGGAACTGGCCCGAGACCCGCAGGTACAGGCCGTAGGTGGCCACCACGTAGATGACGACGTCGGACAGGGACCCGAGCTCGCTCTGGTCGAGCACCATGAAGTGGTACACCAGCCGGTACCCGAGCAGGTGGATCATCCCGCGCAGCATCCACTTGAGCCCGATCCGGTACATCCGGCCCTCATCGGCGTCGTAGTACTGGCGCGCGAAGGTCTTGTAGTCCACCACCGGGAACAGGGTGAAGGTCGGGTTGGGCAGCATGAACAGGTACGCCAGGCTGCGCCAGGGCGAGGTGGGGACCTCGTTGTGCTTGAGGTTGTACAGGTACACCGCCAGCCGGAACATGAACAGGCCGCCGAGCACCGGCCACACGTGCGAGGGGATGCCGTTGCCCACCGCCTGGGTGCGCAGCAGGGCCAGCCCCGTGGCCGCGGCCAGCACCGCCCCCAGCCGGACCGGCCAGCGGAACGGCAGGTGGCAGAGACCCAGCAGCCCGACGCCCAGGCCGATCACCCAGAGGGCGTCCCGGTTGAGCACCAGGTAGATCGCCCCGAACGACAGCAGCACGAAGAACGGCAGCCGGAACCGGAGCGGCAGCAGGGCGTGGACCACGAAGCCCACCAGCACCAGCTGCATCACCTGGTAAAAGGACACGCTCTCCAGCCGGAAGATCCGCACCAGCAGGACCAGCAGGCCCAGCTGGGCCGTGGCCAGGACCAGGGCCGCCGGGGTCACCGCCGTGGCGCGCGCGTCGACACCCTCGCGGGCGGCGGCCGCCCCGACGGGGAGGCCGGAAGGAATGCTGGTCATGGCGTGCCCCGGGCCTTGAGCGTCTGGTAGTCGATCTTGTCGGTCGAGGTGCGGTCGAGTGCCGGGACGAACCCGAACTGATCGGGGATCATGTACTTGGGGAGCTTCTCCATCGCGTACTTCTTGAGCGCGATGATGGAGAGGCGGTCCCCGGTCTTCGGGGCCAGCCACACGGTGATCGTCACCGCGCCGTCCTCCCCGCTGTGCGAGACGACCGCCGCCTCGCGCACGTCGGGGTGCGCGGCAAAGGCGGATTCGATCTCGCCCAGCTCCACCCGGTACCCGCGGCGCTTGACCATCCGGTCGCGGCGGCCGTGGAAGATGTAGTCACCGTTGGGCTGCTCCACGACCAGGTCGCCGGTGTGGTACCACGGCACCCCGGCCTCGTCGACCAGGAAGGCGGTGGCGTTCCGGTCGGGCAGGTTCCAGTAGCCGCTCATGATCCCCGGGCCGGCCACGATGAGTTCGCCCTCGTCGCCCCGCGGCAGGTCGCGGTCGTCGAGGTCCACCACCCGGCAGCGCAGGTGCTCGCAGCACCGCCCGATGGGGTACGGCTCGTTCCGCTCCGGCGGAATCGGGCCGGCGGGCACCTCGTAGTAGGTGCAGACGTTGGTCTCGGTCGGGCCGTAGAGGTTCCAGTAGCGCGGGTGGGGCCAGGCAGCCTTGATGGCGCGCAGCTGCGGCACCGGGAAGACCTCGCCGGCGAAGAGCACGTGCCGCAGGCGGCCGTAGTCGTGCCGCTCCAGCTTCCCGTACTGGGCCAGCAGGCTCAGGATGCTCGGTGTCGAGTACCAGATCGAGATCCGCTGCTCCGCGATCAGCGGGGCCAGCGTCGCCGGGTCCTTGCCCTGCTCCTCCCCGATCAGCACCAGCGTGGCGCCGTGCTTGAGCGAGAGGTAGAGGTCCAGCACCGAGAGGTCGAAGTGGAACGGCGCGTGGGAGCTGAAGACGTCGTCCGCCGTCGGGGCGAAGATGGCCGTGCACCAGTCCACGAAGCTCATCGCGGCGCGATGCGTGAGCATCACGCCCTTGGGCTTCCCCGTGGACCCGGAGGTGTAGAGGATGTAGGCCAGCCCGTCGAGGCCGGGGTCATGGCTGGGCACCGCCGGCGCGGGGGCCGCGCGGTCGGCGGCGTCCAGGGCCGCCACCAGCCCCGCGCCGCCGCCGGTCGTCGGCAGCACCAGGAGCGGGGGGGACGCCCCGAGCGCGGTGGCCTCGCTGGCAAGCTCCGCGGCCCGCCGCTCCTCCACCACCACCACGCGCACGGCGGCATTGGTGAGGATGAACGCGGCCCGGCCGCCGGGTGAGTCAGGGTCCACCGGCGTGTAGGCGGCGCCGGTCTTGAGGATCCCGAAGATGGTGGCCACCGAGTCGATGGACTTGCCGAGGAACATCCCGACCCGGTCGCCCGGCCGCACCCCCATGGCCCAGAGGCGGTCCCGCACCCGGTCCGACAGGCGCGCGAGATCGTCGTAGGTGATCGTGCCCCGGCCGGGGTCCACGACGGCTGTTCGCCCCGGCGCACGGGCCGCCGAGGCGTCGAGCCAGCCATGCAGGCAGGCCATCGGACTACACCCGCGCCATCTTGCCCTGGACCATCGCCGTGATGGCGTCCAGGGTGTCGAGCCGCTCGGCGTCCACCTCGTGGGCCTCGAACTGGATGCCGAACTTCTGCTCCAGGAAGGAGACCAGCTCCAGGGTGGCGAGGGAATCGAGGATGCCGCCGGTGATCAGCGGCGTGTCGGACCGGAGCGCCGACGGGTCCTCGCCCTTGAGGAAGGTCGCGAGGATGTACTGCTTGACCTGACCCTGAATGTCTTCCATGGCTACTGCCCCCCTCCGGTGGTGGTGGCCTCCGACCCCGGGCCAAGGCCGAGGTGAAGGATGCTGTCTCGTGCAATCAGTTCGCGTTCCAGCCGCGCAGCGAGCAGGCGATACCCCGCGGCGTTCGGATGCTGGTCCCAGGGCCCGACCCGGATCGCCTTGCGCTCCGAGCCGGCCCAGACGTCAGTCAGGTCGATGTACTGGTACCCCCGCGCCTCCGCCTCGCGACGGATCGCGGCGATGTTCCGGCCCGGCCGCTCGGTGGGGAGGGTCACCCCCATGAGCACGAATCGCGCCCCGGCCTGGGCTGCCCGGGCGGCGGCCCGGTCCACGGCCCAGAAGAGGATGTCGTCCCCGGTCGGCCGCAAGGCCCGGTAGACCTCCTCGAACGTGGCCCCCGAGTCGAGGCCGGCCCGTTCGATGGCCGCCGCGAGCGGGGGCACCGGGATCGCGAACCGGTTGTTGAGGACCCCGACCATCCGCCGGGCAATCAGCCCCAGGTCCTGGTTGTGCAGGGTCATGATGATGAGGTCCGGACTGAAGCGCAGCACGGCCTCGTCGATGTACAGCGCCTGCTGCAGCGGGCTGAACGCCTGGACCCCGAAGTTGAGCACCTCGTAGCGCCCGGTCCCCCGCGCGTTGAGGGAGGACTCCAGGACCGCCTCGTAGGGCTCGCCGTCGTTGACCGCGTACCCCATCACGTCCGAGGGTCCGAGGATCGCGATCCGCCGCACGCCGGCGGGCTTGGCCAGCTCGTAGTCCTGGTCCCGCATGCCCCAGCGGTTGGTGGTGAAGCGCTTGCCCTGGTACGTCCTGGACACCGAGGGGTACAGTCCGTAGATCATGAAATCGTCGCGCCTGGTACTGCTTGGACACCGACGGGTACAGCCCGTAGATCATGAAGTCGTCGCGCCGGAAGCCGACCCCGGCGTCGATGATCGTCTCCGCCCGCGGCGCCTTGCCCTCCCACGGCTTGAGGAGGTCGGCGCCGGCATCGCCCATGTTCTCGTAGTAGCCCCGGACCTCGCGGGCCAGGTCCCGCTGGTTGAGGATCCCCTGCTGGAAGACCTGGACCACCTCGAAGGTGGGCCGTCCCAGGTGCCCGGGGACGCCGGGCAACGCCAGCACCGCCATCCCGGCCAGGAGGGCGCCGGACTGGACCGCCTGCCGCTGCCAGGCCGGGAGCCGCGCCCAGGCGGGAAGCGTCGGGGCCTGGTCCCAGTTGTAGGCCGCGATCGTGATGTGCCCGATGGCGACCAGCAGCAGCGCAGCGACGGCACCGAACGTGACCACCCGGGCGGCGCCGAACATGGCCAGCCAGTCAGTGAGCGAATCCGCCGTCCACAGGGACCAGAGCACGCAGAGCGTGGCGCAGGTGCCGAACGTGGCCACCCCGCGGCCGAAGTCCCAGGTCCGGCGCCGGGCGGCCGCGGCCCGCGCCGCACCGCCCCTGGCATCCCGGGCCGCGGTGATGACCACCAGCGCGCCCAGGATCCCCCAGAAGGCCATGTCGGTCGCGGTGAAGAGCGGCGTCCCGATGATCCAGAACCAGGCGTAGGCATGCAGGAGGTAGGTGACGACCATGACGAGGATCATGGCCAGCACCAGCGCGCGGGTGTCCCCCCACTTCCGGCGCAGCCGGAAATACGCGGGGAAGTACACCAGCTTCTGCATGTAGTCCTTCCAGTAGATGTTCGCCCGCCGCCAGAGGTCCACGAAGCTGGTGGAGAGCAGCCAGCGGTGGTTGGTCTCGGGCAGGTTGAAGCCGAAGAGCAGCAGCAGCCCGGCAATGAGGTGGAACTGGCCGGTCACCTTGAGGTAGGTCAGGAAGGCGGCGGCGACGTGCTGCAGCAGGTCGCCCAGGTCCCGGACGTCGGAGGGATCGAGCGCCAGCACCGCGTAGACGTAGCGGTAGGCCAGCATGTGCGTGATGCCCCGGGCGATCCACAGCAGCCCGCGCTGGTAGATGACCTGCTCGTCCTCGTCGTAGTACTTCCGCTCGAACGCCTTGTAATCCACCACCGGGAACCAGCCGAAGACCTGGTTCGGCAGCATCAGGAAGTAGGCGAAGGTGCGCCAGAGGTTCACCGGCTGGGTCGCGTGCGCCCGGTCGTAGAGGTAGACCGAGAGCCGGAGCATGAGCATGGAGGCCGCGATGGGCCAGACGGCGGGCGGCACCGGCGAGGGCAGCGCGCCGACGCGCAGCGCGCCGGCCACCGTGCCCGCCACGACCAGAATCCCCACCCGCACCGCGAAGCGGGCCGGCAGGTGCGCCAGCCCGACGAACGCCGCCACCAGGGCCACCACCCAGACTCCCGCGCTGCCGAAGAGCACCCCGAGGCTGGCCAGACAGAGCAAGACATAGAATTGGAGGCGGAAGCGGAGCGGGAGCAGCGCGTGGACCGCGAACCCGGCCCACAGCACCAGCATCATGTGGAAGAAGGCACGACTCTCCAGCCGGAACAGCCAGACCAGCAGCACCACCAGCCCCAGTTGCAGGGCAGGCAGCGCCACGCGCACGGGCGACTTCTCTACAACTGCCCGGTCGATGGTGTCGGCGGTGGTCGCCGGCATCCGGCCGATCGACGTCGTCATAACCCTCTTTTGTGCAATGGCTTGGGTGTCGGCAACCCGGCGCCGGACCAGCCCGGGCGGGTAGCGACCGGTCCATAACTAGCCAAGAACGTGCCACCTGGAACTCGCTGGCCACCCCCCTGCACCCCGGCCTCGGCAGGTCAGCCAGCACCTGATTGTTGCACAGACGCAACACGGTGTGGCGCGGGCGCGTCTCGACGCCCGGGCCACCCAACCCCTGGAATCCGCTCGCCTCAGAGTCCGAGGCTGCGGACGATCAGGTTCCGCTGGATCTCGGAGGTCCCCGAATAGAGCGTGCCGCCCACGGCGTCCCGCAGGTCGCGCTCGACCTCGTACTCGGTGGTGTAGCCGTACCCGCCCCGGATCTGCACCGCGTCCAGGCAGGCCTGCACCATCGACTCGCCGAGGAAGAGCTTGGCCATCGCGGCCGCCGGGCCCGGATTCTGGCCCACGTCCTTGGCCCACGCCGCCTGGTAGAGGAGGAGCCGCGCCGCCTCGTGCCGGGTCCGCATGTCCGCCAGTTTGTGGGACACCGCCTGGAACTCGCCGATGGCGTGGCCGAACTGCTTGCGCTCCCGGGCGTAGCGCACCGTGTCCTCGATCAGCCGCTCGAGGGTGCCCAGGTTGCTCGCGAGGATGCAGGCCCGTTCCCATTCCATGGAGTCGTTGAAGATCTGGACCCCGCGCCCGGCGCGGCCCAGCAGGCTGGTGGCGGGGAGCCGGCAGTTGTCGAAGAAGAGCTCCGCCATCGGCGAGGTGCGCAGCCCCATCTTGCCGATCTTCTTCCCGACCCCGAAGCCGGGGGTGTCCCGCTCCACCAGGAAGGCCGTCAGGCCCAGGGCCCCCTTGCCCCGGTCGATCGTCGCGAACACGACGAACACGTCGGCGACCGGCGCCTCGCTCACGAAGGTCTTGGTCCCGTTGAGGACCCACCCATCCCCATCCTGGGTCGCCGTGGTCCGCAGGGCGAACGCGTCCGAGCCGGAATCGGGCTCGCTCATGCCGTGGGCGCCGACCCACTCCCCGCTGTTGAGCCGCGGCAGGTACTTCTGCTTCTGGGCCTCGGTGCCGAACCGGAAGATCGGCATCTGGACGCTCCACATCTGTGCCGCCAGGCCGAACAGCAGGCCGTTGTCCTTGCAGGCGTAGCCCAGCGCCTCCATGGCGAGGATGGTGGACAGGATGTCCCGCCCCCCGCCCCCGTATTGCTCAGGAAACGGCAGCCCCTGGATCCCGAATTCCCCGCACCGCTGCCAGTGCTCGCGGGAGAATTCCCCTTTCGCATCCCGGGCGATGAGGTCGTCCTGCAGGGCCTTTCGGGCAAAATCCACCACCATGCCCCGGAACTCGAGCTGTTCGGCCGACCAGGCGAAATCCATGACGCACCAATGGTTGGAAGGACGAGATGAGCCGCCTCAGCGCAGCGCGGCGCACGGAGTAGCAGGTTCCGTGCTGAGCCGGGTGCCAGGGCGGCCCGCCGATGCACGCCGCTGCCGTCGGCCCTGGAGGGGGCGGCTTCGCGGAGCGCAGGCGGCAACGGGTGTCGAATTCCGCCAACAGTCGCCCGGCCCGCGGCCGGAGCCCGGACGACGATTCGATGTAAAATAATCTCGCAAGTCGTTGAAGCGCAAAGGCTTCCTGAATTCAAGCGGGCTCGGCCCTGATCGGACGAATTTCCGGCACGTAGCACGGAATTCGCACTCCGTTCTGTCCAAGCTGGGCAGACCCTCACCCCTCACGAGTGCGACCATGACGATCACGACCGACGTCGCCATCATCGGCGGCGGCCCCGGAGGCACCACGGCCGCGATGTACCTCCTGCGGGAGGGGCTCCGGCCGCTCATCATCGAGCGCGACGAGTTTCCGCGGTACCACATCGGCGAGTCCATGACCGGCGAGTGCGGTGGCATCCTGCGCGACCTGGGGCTCGAGGAGAAGATGGGCGCCGCGTGCCACCCGGCCAAGCAGGGCGTGAAGGTGTACGGGCCGACCGGCAAGAACGGCTGGTTCGTCCCGGTGATGGCGCGCACGGTGGAGGAGACGCTCACGCCGGCGTTCACCTGGCAGGTGCGTCGATCCGAGTTCGACAAGATGATGCTCGAGGAGGCCGTCGCCCGCGGGGCACGATACCTCCGCGCCGAGGCGGTCGAGGTCCTGCAGGATGAGGACGGCGGCGTGACCGGCGTACTGGTCCGGCACCCCGATGGCCAGGCCGAACGGGTCGAGGCCCGGGTCACGCTGGACGTGAGCGGGAAGCGCACCTTCCTCGCCCACAAGGGCCTGACCTCGGACAAGGTGCCCGGGCGGTACGACAAGCAGGTGGCCATCTTCTCCCAGGTGGCCAACCCCATCCGCGACCACGGCACCGAGCGGGCCGAGCATCCCGACAACACCCTCATCTTCTACAAGAGCAAGTTCCACTGGGCCTGGTTCATCCCGCTGGACCACGAGACGGTGAGCGTGGGCGTCGTGGCTCCCGGGGCCTACTTCGCGGGCAAGAAGGAAAGCCGCGAGGCCTACCTGCGGCGGGAGCTGCAGGAGCTCAACCCGGAGCTGACCCGGCGCCTGACCGATACCACGCTCACCGAGGAGGCACGCGCCATCCCCAACTACTCCTACCACTGCCGCACCTTCACCGGCAGGGGATGGATAGCGATCGGCGACGCCCACCGGTTCATCGACCCGATCTTCTCCTTCGGGCTCTTCGTCTCCATGCAGGAGGCCCGGATGGCGGCGCCGGTGATCCGTGAGTTCTTCGATGGCCGGCTGCCGCAGGAAGGCAATCCGTTCAAGGCGCACCAGGACCGGCTCGAGCGCGGCCTGGACAACGTCCAGGCGTTGATCGACGGCTTCTGGGAGAACCCGATCGGGTTCGCGCACCTGGTCCACCAGTCGTCCTGCCGCGAGGACATCATCGACCTCTTCGCGGGCCGGATCTACGCCGAAGAGCAGAGCCCCGGCCTCCGGCAGCTGATCAAGCTCGCCGCGACGGCCCGGCCGGTGGCGGAGCCCGAGACCAGCGCCGCCTGAGGCAGCCCCGGCCCCATCCGCCGGCCGGCTACAGACGCCCCCCGGGACCAGCGCCCGGGGGGCGTTTGCCTGCCATGGCGGCCGCCGCAGCCGCAGCGCCGGGTCGACAGCGTGTGGGTCCCACGGGGCTGACCGGGAATCGCTCGCCCCGGTCGATCAACACAACACCTTTCCGCATATCACCTTACGGCACGCCAGACGGAGGTAGACCGGTCCGTGCCTGCGCATGAAACGTGCAATCACCTGTCGCATAGTCGGATTTCAGCCCCCCCTCGTCATCAACGCCGGAGCACAACATGGTGCAACCCATGGAAGAGCATGTCGACGTGGCAATCATCGGTGGCGGGCCCGGCGGGTCCTCGGCCGCGACCATGCTGGCCCGGGCTGGCAAGCGGGTGGTGGTGTTCGAACGGGAGCGCTTTCCCCGCTTTCACATCGGCGAGTCGCTGCTGCCCGGCGGGTGGGAGTTGTGGACCCGACTCGGCCTGGGGCCGAAGCTCGAGGCCGAGGGCTTCCCGGTGAAGCAGGGCATCAACTTCGGCATGTTCAACGCTCCCCCGGAAACCGACACCGTGCTGCTCACGGCCGAGTATCCGATGTTCTTCGAGCGGTCGTACGCGTTCCACGTGGAGCGGGCCCGGTTCGACGAGATCATGCTGGAGCACGCGCGGGAACACGGCGCCGACACCCGCCAGGAGTGGACGGTGCACGAGGTCCTGTTCGAGGGCGACACCGCCGTGGGCGTGCTCGCCGGCCCGAACGGCCAGCCGCCGCACCGGGTGTACGCCCGGGTGGTCATTGACGCCTCCGGGCGCGACTGCATGCTGGCCCGGAAGCTGGGCTGGCGTAATCCCGACCCGGAGCTCAACAAGATCGCGCACTTCACCCACTTCCACGGTGGCTGGCGCCGGGAACCCACCAGCATCATGAAGTGGGAGGACGTGGCGCCGAATTCCACCACCACCGACATCCACGCCATCCAGGGCGGCTGGATCTGGTTCATCCCGCTGCGGAACGACGTGGTGAGCGTGGGCGCGGTGCTCGACGCCCGTCACGCCAAGTCGCTGGGCGAGACGCCGCAGGAGCGGTTCGAGAAGGCGGTGGCGAGTTGCGTGCAGGTGCGGGAGTGGGTCAAGGACGCGGAGCAGACGATGGAGATGCACACCATCGCCAACATCAGCTATCTCAACGATTGCTTCGTCGGGAACGGCTTCGTGCTGGTGGGCGATGCGTCGATGTTCATCGACCCGATCTTCTCCGCGGGCGTGACGATCGCCACCCGGGGCGGGGTCTACGCCGCCGACACGATCCTCGAGTGCTTCGAGGAGAACGACTTCAGCGCCGAGCGGCTCAAGGCGTACGAGAAGCGGATCCGCCTGCCGATGAGCCGGATCTTCAAGATGATCTACAACTGGTACAAGATCCTGGACCGGCAGGACGCCAACAACATCATCAGCCGGGCCCGGCAGATCCCGATGCTCCGTGACCGGTTCATCACGCTGCTCTCGGGCGGCTACGAGAAGGTCGACATGGAAGCAATCATGCACGCCGCGGGCGAGGGCGACGACACCTACCTCCTGCGCTAGCGCGCCACTCCCGACCGGTCCGCGGGCGCCCGGCCCGCGGCCCGGTCAGTAGCATTCCGCCAACACTCCGGCGATCCGGCGAGACAGAACGGGACATATTTTCTCCCCATTTTTGCATCCAAGCCTTTCTCCCACAACAACTTAGAAATGGCCACGGGCCCCGGTCGCCGATCGGGCGACGGGGTCGCGTGCGCACGGATTCTGCACACTCGGCGTCGACCCCGTGGCCCAGCGTGAGCGGGCAGTGCCTCCCCCACAACCCCGGATGGAACATGGTGCAATCCGTTGAGGAGCGGTTCGACGTGGCAATCATCGGCGGCGGGCCCGGAGGGGCCAGCGCCGCCACCATCCTGGCCCGGGCGGGGAAGCGGGTGGTGGTCTTCGAGCGGGCGAAGTTCCCGCGCTTCATGATCGGCGAGTCGCTGCTCCCCGGCGGCTGGGATCTCTGGCGCCGCCTCGGCGTGGTGGAGAAGTTCGCGGCGGAGGGCTTCACGGTGAAGCAGGGGATCAACTTCGGGATGTTCAACCAGAAGCCGCCGGTGGTCCTGATGACGGCGGAGTATCCCCAGTACTTCGAGAAGCCGTGGACCTACCACGTGGAGCGGGCCCGGTTCGACGAGGTGATGCTCGACCACGCGGCCGAGAGCGGGGCGGACGTGCGCCAGGAGTGGTCGGTGGCCGAGGTCCTGTTCGAGGGCGACACCGCCATCGGCGTGATGGCCGGGCCCAACGGAGCCCCGGCCCACCCGGTCTATGCCTCGGTGGTGATCGACGCATCCGGGCGGGACTGCCACATCGCCCGCCAGTTCGGCTGGCGGCGGCCCCACCCGGAGCTCAACAAGATCAGCCACTTCAGCCACTTCACCGGCGCCTTCCGCCGGGACCCGAAGGACATCATCACGATCGGCGAGGTCATCCCCAACTCGGTGACCACCGACATCCACACTATCGAGGGCGGCTGGGTCTGGTACATCCCCCTCAAGGACGACGTGACCAGCGTCGGCGTGGTGCTCGATGCCCGCTTCGCCAAGACGCTGGGCGACTCGCCCCAGGAGCGGTTCGACAAGGCCATCGCCAGCTGTGACTGCGTGCGGGAGTGGATGGCCGGCGCGAAGCAGACGATGGAGATGAAGACCATCTCCAGCATCGCGTACCTGACCGACCACTTCGTGGGGAACGGCTTCGTGCTGGTGGGGGACGCCGCGGTATTCATCGACCCGGTCTTCTCCGCCGGCGTGACGCTGGCCACGCGGGGCGGCGTCTACGCCGCCGACGCGATCCTGGACTGCTTCGCCAACGGCAACGACTTCAGCGCGGCACGGCTGGCGGCCTACGAGGAGCGGGTCCGGCATCCGCTGGAGCGCATCGTCAAGATGATCTACAACTGGTACCGGATCCTGGAGAAGAAGGACGCCAACAGCATCTTCAGCCGGGCCCGCGAGATCCCGATGCTCCGCGAGCGGTTCATCACCCTGCTCTCGGGCGGCTACGACAAGGTGGACATGGAGTCGATCATGAAGGCGGCGGGGGAGCCGGAGGACAGCTACCTCCTCCGCTAGGCCAGGTCCCGGACGGCCGACGGGCGGCGTTCCCCAGGGGAGCGCCGCCCGGCTGTCGTCCTGGCCGCCTCGACCGGGGTGCTTGGGCTGCCCTCCGGCGTCGCTCCGAGTCGCTCGCCGATGACGAGTTTTCTGCGGATCAGGCCCATCGGAGCCGGATCCGCGTAGCAGAGGGTCGATTCCGCTGCCTCGTCGAGATCTTCCAATGCCGGGCGCGA
>JBGAPX010000108.1:0-12979 GCA_044221045.1 Gemmatimonadales bacterium | reverse complement strand
GAGCGGGTGGAGTTGACGGCGCCCACCACGGTGGGCGCGATCCGCGGACTCGAGACCCTGCTGCAGCTGGTGACCGCCGGCCCGGGCGGCTTCCAGCTGCCGGCGGTCAGCATCAGCGACCGTCCCCGCTTCCCATGGCGCGGGCTGCAGCTCGACGCCAGCCGCCACTTCATGCCGCCGGCGGTGGTCAAGCGCACCCTCGACGGCATGTCGGTGGTCAAGCTCAACGTGCTGCACTGGCACCTCTCGGACGACCAGGGCTTCCGGGTGGAGAGCCTCCGCCACCCGCGCCTGCACGAGGCCGGCTCGGACGGGCGCTATTACACCCAGCAGGAGATCCGCGAGGTAGTGGACTACGCGCGCGATCGCGGCATCCGCGTGGTCCCGGAGTTCGATCTGCCGGGCCACTCCACCAGCTGGTTCGTGGGGTACCCGCAGTTCGCCAGCGCGCCGGGGCCCTATGCGATCGAGCGTCGCTTCGGGGTCTTCGAGCCGACCTTCGACCCCACCCGGGAGGAGACCTACACCTTCCTCGACAGCTTCGTGGGCGAGATCAGCGCGCTCTTCCCCGATCCGTACTGGCACATCGGCGGCGACGAGGTGGACCCGAAGCAGTGGAACCAGAACCCGCGCATCCAGCGCTTCAAGCGCACCCGGAACCTGCGCGACAACGAGGCGCTCCAGGCCTACTTCAACGAACGCCTGGGCCAGATCCTGACCCGGTACCGGCGGCGCATGGTGGGCTGGGACGAGATCCTGCACTCCACCCTGCCCCCCGGCACCGTAATCCAGTCCTGGCGCGGCACCGAATACCTCGGGCAGGCGGCGCGGCAGGGACTGCGCGGCATCCTCTCGGCGCCGTATTACCTGGACCACATGCGCACGGCGGCGGAGTACTACGTCGTGGACCCGCTCCCGCCGGGCCACGGACTCACCCCGGCGCAGGCGGCGAACATCCTCGGCGCCGAGGCCTGCATGTGGGCGGAGCACGTGGACCAGGGGACGGTGGACTCGCGGGTCTGGCCCCGCATGGCGGCCCTGGCCGAGCGCTTCTGGAGCCCGGCCAGCGTGCGCGACGTCGACGACATGTACCGCCGGCTCTCGCTGGTGAGCCTGGAGCTGGAACGGGTGGGGATCCCGCTCGAGGGGCACACGGCGCGGATGCTCCGGCAGCTCACCGGCGGGCGCGAGAATCCCGTCCTCGAGGCATTGCTCGCGGTGACGATGCCGCCGACCTTCGGGCAGCGGGCCCAGCGCCAGCGGCCCATCCAGCTGACGCCGCTCACACGCCTGGTGGACGCCGCGCGGCCCGACCCGTGGCTCCGGTCCTCGCTCGAGCAGCAGGCCCGCGTGCTGGTGGCCGATTCCGCCGGTGCCCCGGCGGCCCGGGCCGGGCTGCTCGCCGCCTTCGCGGGGTGGCAGCCGCTGGCCGCGGCGGTGCGGGCCCTCGCGGACACCGTGCCGCTCGCGGCCGATGGCATCCCGGCCGCGACGGCGCTTGGCGAACTGGGCCGGCTGGGACGGGAAGCGATCGAACGCCGGGACCGGGGGACCCGCGACTCGGCCTGGACCGCGGCGACGCTGGCCCGGCTCGACAGCCTGACCGAGCCCCAGGGCCTGCTGCGCCTGGCGGGCGTGGACGCGGTGCGGACCCTGGTCCGTGCCGCGCCCTAGGCCAGGGCGGACTGAAGCAGCCGGCCGGCGTAGAGAAGGAGCAGCAGCGCCAGCGCCAGGTTGATGCCGCGAGCCCAGCGCCGGTATCCGGCCTGGACCGGCTCCAACGAGAAGCTCCACGCGAGCCCGCCGTACCACGCGACGCACAGGAGCAGCACCCCGCCGGCGGCCGCGAACCGGAGCCAGCGCGGCGCGTCCGGCATCACCGTGACGCCGAGCAGGCTCAGGTAGAACGGCAGGGTGTTGGGATTGGTCAGGCTGGTGAGGACCCCGGCCCGGAACGCCGAGCCCGTGGGCGGTGCGACGCCCTCCACACGCGTGAGCAGGTCCCCGCCCTTGAGCGCCGCCCGGAGCGCGCGCAGGCCCATCCAGCCGAGGAAGGCCGCGGCTACGAGGCGCAGCCCGAGCGCCAGCCCGGGAAACCGCGCCAGCAGGAAGCTCGCGCCGGCGAGGGTGAGGGCGAGCCAGCAGGCGTTGCCCGTCGCGATGCCGAGCACCGCGTGGAGCGCGGGCCGCCGCCCGGTGCCGAGCGCCAGCCGGGTCACGATGAACGTGTTGGGCCCCGGGCTCACCACCGCCGTGAGGTACACGCCGAAGATCGAGCCGAGGAGTGGGAGCGGCGCGGTCATCCCCGCGCTACTCGCCCACGATCGGCCACGGCGACCAGCTCTTCCAGCGCCCCCGCGTGAAGTCCGGCACCTCCTGCGGCCGGCCCTGCTGCGCCACCGAGCGGATGCTAAGCTCCACCATCGCGGACAGCGCCGCCGCGTCGTACACGTTCGCATCGGTGGGCAGGCCGGCGCGCAGGCAGGCGATCAGGCGGTAGTCCTCGAGGAAGTCCATCCCGCCGTGGCCCCGGTCCATCTGCTGGATCTTCTCCGAGCGCCACAGCGGGTGGTCGAACTCGGGGTAGTACCGCTCGGCCTCCTCCCAGCCATGGCCAGGCGTGCGCCCCTCGAGGTGCACCCGGTGCGGCCAGCCGCTCACGATCCCCCGGGTGCCCTGGAGCAGCTGCAGCCGGCTGTAGGGCCGGGGGTTGTTGGTGTTGTGGGCCAGGTAGATCGTCCGGCCGCGCGCGGTCTGGATCAGGCTCACGTTCTGGTCGCCCAGGGTGTACCGCTCGGACCGGCGCGGATCGTCGGCGGGGAGGTGCTCCTCGCGCCAGGCCTGCAGCCCGCGGGAGGGCGAGCTCATCGAGGTGACCCGGAGGAAGCGATCGCCCCGGTTGATGTCCATGCAGTTGGCCACCGGGCCGAGGCCGTGCGTGGGGTAGAGGTTGCCGTTGTGAGTGATGGACCAGGCCCGGCGCCAGAGCCCTCGCCCTCGGGCGAGAACTTGATCTCGCGCAGGTCGTGCAGGTACGCGGCCTCGCCGTGCAGGACCTCGCCCAGCAGGCCCTGGCGCACCAGGTGCAGCGCCATGAGCTCGAAGCGGTCGTAGTTGCAGTTCTCCATCATCACGCAGTGGAGCCGGTACTTCTCCGCCGCCTCGACGATGGCCCAGCAGTCGTCGAGCGTCATTGCCGCCGGCACCTCGGTGGCGGCGTGCTTGCCGTGGCGGAGGGCCGCGAGCATCACCGGGACGTGCCACTCCCACGGCGTCGCGGTGTACACCAGGTCGACGTCGGCCTCGGCGCACAGCCGCTCGAAGTCCCGGGGGCCCCGGGTATAGAGCGCGGGCGCGGGCTGGCCGGCGGCCACCACCCCCCCGCTGGCCCGCCGGGCGGGCCTCACGGATGTCGCAGATCGCCCGCAGTTCCACGCCCTCGAGGGCCAGCAGGTTCTCCACGTGGACCGACCCCATCCCGCCCACCCCGACGAAGCCCACGCGGACCCGGTCCAGGGGCGGGGCCCGGAACGGCTCGGCCGGGCCGGCGGCCGGGATCCTGGGCGACAGGGGGCGGGGGAGCGTCCCCCCGAGGGCCAGGGCGGCGCCGGCACGGAGGACGTCACGACGGGTGGGATCTGGGGTCATGGCGGCAGGGGCTGGGGGTGGTCGGATCGGGCCGGCGGCGCCGGCGTGCGGAGCGCGCGGCCTTCCGCGTCTCCCGCGCTGTCAGTAACTCTAGATGGTCCGGGCCCCCGGGAAATAGCCCCGGACGCCCGGGGGTGCTAGAATCCCGATCCGGCCCGCGGCCCCGCCGCCCTCCTTTATAGCCTCTCGCCCGGTTCCTGATGTCCGTGACCTCCGCCTGTAACCGCTGCCAGACGCCACTCGATTCCGGGGCCCGGTTCTGCCAGGTCTGCGGCTTGAGCGTGTCGGGCGAGCAGACGGCGCCCCTGCCGACCCTGACCCAGGTGCTGCAGCAGGCCACGCTCGGGGAGTACGAGGTGCTGCGGGAGATCGGCCAGGGCGGCATGGCCACGGTGTTCCTGGCCCACGAGATCGCGCTGGCGCGGAAGGTGGCGATCAAGGTGATGTCCCCCCAGCTGGTTCATGGGGCGGACATGATCGAGCGGTTCAAGCGCGAGGCGCGCACCGCCGCCAGCCTCAATCACCCGCACATCATCCCCATCTACGCGGTGCGCGAGTCGCAGCACGTGCTGTACTTCGTGATGAAGTACGTGCAGGGGCGGCCGCTCGACGCCATCCTCCGCGACGTGGGGCCGCTCCCCTTCCCGATGGTGCGCTCGATCCTGGCCGACATCGGCTCGGCGCTCGACTACGCCCACCGCCAGGGCGTCATCCACCGCGACGTGAAGCCGGGCAACATCCTCATCGACGAGGAAGGGTTCGCCGTCATCACCGACTTCGGCATCGCCAAGGCGGCCCAGGGCGAGACCCTCACCCGCAGCGGCACCACGGTGGGCACGCCGAGCTACCTCTCCCCCGAGGCCTGCTCGGGCGAGACCACCGGCCCCGCGGCCGATCAGTATTCGCTGGGGATCGTGGGCTACGAGATGATCACCGGCCAGCTCCCCTTCAGCGCCGAGTCGAGCCTGGGGATGATGTACGCCCAGGTCCACGCCCCGCCCCGGCCGAGCGAGCACCTGCGGCCCGACTGCCCGCGGGACCTCCGCGACGCCATCATGCGGATGCTGGAGAAGGCGCCGGCCGACCGGTTCCCGACCCTCAAGGAGGCGGCCGCGGCGATCTCGGGCGCCCGCATCTCCGGCCGCACCGGGGAGGGGCTCGCCAGCACCGACGAGCACGTGCGGAGCCACATCGGCCTCCTCGCGGTGCCGCGCCCCGGCCGCCCGGCGGGCGAGGCGCGGGCCACGCCCGCGAGCCCCGCCCCGCTCTCGCGGGTCCCGCCCAGCACCCGCACCCAGGCCCGCCAGCGGCAGGTGCAGGTCACCCGCGTCCTTGGCGGCCTGCTGCTGGCCGGGTTGGGGGCCCTGGCCGCCATCCTCGCGGTGCGGGGCCAGCTGAGCCAGGTGCCGGTGGCCGATTCGCTGCCGCCCCCGCGCGACACCCTCGCGGCGCGGATGGACAGCCTGCTCATCGTGGCCCGGGGGCGCGCGGAGTACGCCCGTGAGGTGGCCGTGGCGGGCGGGGCGAACGCCGCCGCGATCGCCGCGGGGGACTCCATCCGCCAGATCGCCGACTCACTGGCCGCCCTGGGCCAGAAGCCGGAGGCTGCCGTGCTGCTGGAACGGGCCGCCAACCTCTGGAGCGTGTCCACGCCCGTGCCGCAGGCCCAGGCCCCGGTGGAATCCACGCCCCCGCGCCGGCCCGGGCCGATTCCCGCCGCCACCGGCACCTCGCCGCCCGCGCCCCGGCCCGGCACCACCCAGCGGGCCGACAGCACGGCCACCGGCAGCCAGCCCCTCTCCGACTCGGTGGCGGCCGTCCGGTTCTACCTGGAGCTGCAGCAGGCCATCCGCTCCCGCCAGCTCGGCGAGGTCCGGCGCCTGCTGCCCAACATGACCGAATCGGAGGAGCGCGACTGGCGCGGCATCCTCGAGGACGATCGGACCACGCGGATCGAGGCGCTGTACGAGGTGCGGGTCGTCACCCGGACCGACGACGTGGTCTACGCCCGGGTCAAGGAGATCCTCAGCCTGGTCCGGCAGAACGGGAAGATCGAGAAGAAGCGCGACCGGCTGCTCCTGACGCAGCTGACCCTCGGCCCGCAGGGGTGGCGCCAGATCCGCGCGGAAAAGGCACCCTGATGTCCATGCCCCCGTTCCACCTCGCCTTCCCGGTGCATGACCTGGCGGCGGCGCGGGCCTTCTACGGCGGCCTGCTCGGCTGTGCCGAGGGCCGCAGTTCCGACCAGTGGGTGGACTTCGACTTCCACGGTCACCAGGTGGTGGCCCACCTCTCGCCGTCCGAGGCGCGACCGGCGGCGGCCAACCAGGTGGATGGCAAGGACGTCCCGGTGCGGCACTTCGGCGTGATCCTCGAGTGGGAGGCGTGGCACGCGCTCGCCGACCGGCTCCGCGCGGCCGGGGTGCGGTTCATCATCGAGCCCGGGATCCGCTTCCCGGGCCAGGTCGGCGAACAGGCCACGATGTTCCTGCTGGACCCCTCGGGCAATGCGCTCGAGTTCAAGACCTTCCGGGACATGCGCCGGATCTTCGCGCGTTGACCTGCTGCCCGGCCGTCGCGCCCTCTCCCTCGCCTGGATCGCGCCCATGCGCCTCCCCCTCGCGTTGCCGGTGCTGGCCCTCCCGCTCCTGATGCCCGACGCCCTGGCCGCGCAGGCGGCCGACGATCCGTACCGCTGGCTCGAGGCGGTCACCGCCGACTCCTCCCTGGCGTGGGTCCGGCGGCAGAACGAGCGCAGCACCGGGGTGCTGACCGCCGACCCCGGCTTCGGCCCGCTGAGCGAGCGCATCCGGTCGATCCTCGACTCCGACGCCAAGATCCCCTACGTCGAGAAGATCGGGCCGCACTACTACAACCTGTGGCGGGACGCCGCCCACCCCCGCGGCCTGTGGCGGCGCACCACGCTGGCGGAGTACCGGAAGCCCGCGCCCGCCTGGGAGACCGTGATCGACCTCGACGCCCTGGGGCGGGACGAGGGCGAGAACTGGGTGTGGCACGGTGCCGCCTGCCTGCCGCCGGCCTACCGCCGCTGCCTGGTGTCGCTCTCGCGCGGGGGCGCCGACGCCGACGTGGTGCGGGAGTTCGACCTGGTGACGCGCCGGTTCGTGCCCGGCGGGTTCACGCTGCCCGAGGCCAAGTCCAACGTGGCCTGGCGGGACGAGGATGCCATCTTCGTCGGCACCGACTTCGGTCCCGGCTCCATGACCACCTCGGGCTACCCGCGGCTGGTCAGGCTGTGGCGCCGCGGGACGCCGCTGGCCCAGGCGGAGACGGTCTACGAGGGCCGGCCCGATGACGTCTGGGCCTTCGGCTGGCGGGACCTGACCCGGGGCTTCGAGCGCGAGTTCGTGGCCCGCGGCATCACCTTCTACAGCAACGAGCTGTTCCTGCGGCGCGACGGCGTGCTGCACCGGGTCCCCAAGCCCGACGACGCCAACGCCAGCGTCTTCCGCGAATGGCTGCTGCTGGAACTGCGCAGTGACTGGACGGTCCGGGGCCGCACCTATCCGGCGGGTGCCCTGCTCGCCACCCGGTTCGAGGCGTTCCTCGCCGGCGGCGGAACGATCGAGACCCTCTTCACCCCCACCGACCGGACGTCGCTCGCCGGCTTCAGCGTCACCCGGCATCACGTCGTGGTGAACGAACTCGACAATGTGCGCAATCGGCTGTACGTGCTCACCTGGCGGGACGGCGCGTGGCAGCGGTCGCCGCTCCCCGGGGTCCCCGAGTTCGGGGCGGTGGGCGTCACCGCGGTGGACCCGGACGAGTCCGACGCCTACTTCCTGACGATCACCGACTTCCTCACCCCCACCAGCCTGGCCTACGGCACCGTGGGCGGCGGGCCGGCGGAACGGCTCAAGCAGCTGCCGGCGTTCTTCGACGGCGCCGGTCTCGAGGTGAGCCAGCACGAGGCGGTCTCGGCCGATGGCACCCGCGTCCCATACTTCCAGGTGGCCCCGCGCGACCTGCCACTCGACGCGAGTCACCCCACCCTGCTCTACGGCTACGGCGGCTTCGAGGTCTCCATGCTGCCGTCCTACAGCGCCTCGGTCGGCGCGGCGTGGCTGGAGCGGGCCGGCGTGTACGTCCTGGCCAACATCCGGGGCGGTGGCGAATTCGGGCCCCGCTGGCACCAGGCCGCCCTCAAGGCCAACCGCCACAAGGCGTACGAGGACTTCATCGCGGTGGCCGAGGACCTGATCCGCCGCGGGGTCACCCGGCCGCGGCAGCTCGGGATCATGGGCGGGAGCAACGGCGGCCTCCTGATGGGGAACATGCTCACCCTCCGGCCGGACCTGTTCGGCGCGATCGTCTGCCAGGTGCCGCTGCTCGACATGCGGCAGTATCACACGCTCCTGGCCGGCGCCTCGTGGATGGGCGAGTACGGCAACCCCGACGACCCGGCGGAGTGGGAGTTCATCCGCACCTTCTCGCCCTACCACAACGTGCGGCCGGACGTGGCCTACCCGCCGACGCTCTTCACCACCTCCACCCGCGACGACCGGGTGCACCCCGGGCACGCCCGGAAGATGGTGGCCCGGATGCTCGAGCAGCGCCACGACGTGCTGTACTACGAGAACATCGAGGGCGGCCACGCCGGGGCCGCGGACAACCGCCAGGCCGCGTTCATGTCGGCCCTCGCATGGACCTTCCTGCGGCGCCAGCTCATGCCCGCGCCCGCCACGCCGTAGGTCGCGCCCCCTGGAGACCGCCGGCCTCTCCCCGCTGAGCGAGCTGCACGCCGCCCTGCTCCAGGCCGCCATCACGCTCGGCCTGGTGGCGGTCTGCAGCCTGCTCTACGCCCGCTTCCGGAAGCCGTACTTCTTCTGGTGGGCGGTGGCCTGGTGCCTGTACCTGGCCCGGCTGGGCGCCATCCTCATCTACGTGCCCACGGGCCGGCCGTTCTGGCTCTACGCCCACCAGGTGG
Organism: Gemmatimonadales bacterium; assembly: GCA_044221045.1. GTDB lineage: Bacteria > Gemmatimonadota > Gemmatimonadetes > Gemmatimonadales > GWC2-71-9 > JADJOM01. Next base: position 4,383 of record JBGAPX010000108.1, on the reverse strand, counting down.
CCACCGGCTGGACGGCGCTCGCCCTGCTGTGGAGCGCGGTGGTCTTCTCCCGCGGCTCCCGCTTCCGGCCGGTCTTCTGGGTCGCGGTGCTGTTCCCGCCCCTCTGGTCCTACTTCGCCATCTATCACCTCGGGGTCGAGGAGCGGTTCCTCTACGCGGCCCTGCCCGCGGTGGCGTTCCTGAGCGGGGCCACGCTGTGGACCGCCGGAGTGTTCTTCCGCTTCCGGCGGAAGACCGGCTCGCCGGGGGCGCTGCTGCTCGCCTTCGCGTTCCTCCTCTGGGGGCTGCACCACCTGGATTACCCGGTGCTCCGCGCCCGCGGCGCCTGGAACCCGTGGGGGTACTACCTCGACATCGTCTTCGCGCTGCTGGTCGGTGGCGGCATCCTGATCCTGGTCATCGAGGACCTGGAGCGCGGCCTCCGCGCCCTCTCCACCCTCTCCGGCGACCTGCAGCGCGGCGAGGGCAGCGCCGACGAGATGGGGGCCCTGCTCGGTCGGGCGCTGGTGCTCCCGGGGGTGCGCGGCAGCGCGCTCTACGATCGCCGCCGCGGCGTAGTGGTGCGGGGCTTGAGCGCCTGCGCGCCGTGGGAGGGGCACCCGCCCGCCGGCGAGACCCAGGAACTGATCGAGGCGGTGCTCGCCACGGGGCGGCCGAGTTCCGGCAGCAGCGGCGTGTTCGCGTACATCGCGGCGCTGCCCGTCATGCGCCGCAACGCCGTGGCCGGCGCCATGCTCATCGTCGGCGAGGCCCGCGACCCCTTCGCCGCGCTCGACGCCTCCTTCCTGCAGGCGCTGGGACAGCAGGTGGGCGCGGCGCTCGAGAACGCCGACCTCGACCGCCGACTCCGCCGCCGCACCGAGGAACTGGAGCGGCTCTCGGTCCGCATGGTGGAACAGCATGAGGAGGAGCGCCGCCGGCTCTCCCTCGAGCTGCACGACGAGACCGCGCAGGTCTTCTCCGCCGTGAAGCTGCAGCTGGGGATCGTCCGTGAGGAGGTGCCCCCGCCCCAGGCCGAGCGGCTGGCGCGGGTCACCGAGCTGGTCGACGAAGGGATGGCCAGCATCCGCAGCGTCACCGACCAGCTGCGGCCGTCGCTCCTCGATGACCTCGGCCTGCTCCCGGCGCTGCGGGCGCTGGTCGCCGACTTCGGAAGCCGCACCGGGATCGCCGTGGACTTCACCGCGCCCGAGGCCCTGCCGGCGGTGGACACGCTCGCTGAACTCGCCATCTTCCGAGCCGTGCAGGAAGGACTCTCCAACGTGGCCCGCCACGCCGACGCCGCCTCCGCCGCCGTGGTCCTCGCCGCGGGCCCCGATGGCCTCGCCATCCGCATCGAGGACGACGGCCGCGGGCTCTTCGCCGACGGCGCGGCGGTGGAGGAACACACCGGCCTGGCGGGCATGCGGGAGCGCTTCACCGCGCTGCGGGGCACCGTCGTCCTGGAGCCCCGCGCGGCGGGCGGCACCCGGCTCGCCCTGCACCTGCCACTGGCGCACGGGCACTGACATGACCGACGCGGCCCTGCGGGTGATGCTGGTGGATGACCACGTGCTGGTGCGCGAGGGGATCCGGCACGTGCTCACCGGCACGCCCGGGGTCGAGGTCGTGGCCGAGGCGGGCGACGGCGAGGTGGCGCTCGCGCTGGCGCAGGAGTCGCGGCCGGACGTCGTGGTGCTCGACCTCTCGCTCCCGGGCGCCGGCGGCCTCGAGGTCACCACCCGGCTGCGGGCGCTGCTCCCGTCGGTGCGGGTGCTCATCCTGAGCGTGCACGATCACCCCGAGTACGTGCTGGGCGCGGTGCGCGCCGGCGCCCAGGGGTACCTGCGCAAGGACACCTCGCCCGCGGAACTCCGTGAGGCGCTGCGGGCCGTGGCCCGGGGCGAGTCGTACTTTTCCCCGCCGGTGGCCCGCCACCTGAGCGCCGCCCTGCGGGGGGATGCCCCCGCCGACGACGCTGCCGCCCGCCTGGCCCGCCTGACGCCGCGCGAGCGCGAGGTGCTGGCCGGCATCGCCGCCGGCGAGACCAGCCGCGCCATCGCCTCCCGCCTGGGGCTCTCCCCCCGCACCGTCGAGACCTACCGCGAAAACCTGGCGCGGAAGCTCGACATCAAGACCGTCGCCGGACTGACCCGCTTCGCCGTGGAGGCTGGGCTGGCCCAGGCGTCGGACGGTTGACGTGAAGGCCGGGGCCCCAGCGCCGTGAAGCGTTCCTCAGGATCCGGGTCACGGCCCGCCGCGCCCGCCCCGGCATCCGCGCCCAACTCCATCGCCCGCAGTCGCTTGCGCGCACGACGCGGAATGCGTCCGTAGTTCTACGGAGCGCGATCCCCGCAGCTTCCCGAATTACCGCCGATCGGGTCGGTCACTACCGTAGACCCGCACCACATGGGTGCGGACCCCCAACCTGCGGCAGGACTACCGGAATGCGTTTCCCTCGCTTGTGCCTCGCTTTCGCAGTGCTCTCGGCTTCCTCCCTCAACGCGCAGGCCACGCCGCAACGCGTGACCCGTGACACCGTCATCGAGTTGCAGGAGATGACCGTCACGGCCACGCGTGACCTGCGCGAAGTCTTCCGCACCCCGGCGCCCGTGAGCGTGGTGGACTCCACCACGCTCGCCCGGCGCGCGCCCGGCAACATCACCGACCTGTTCTACGACCTGCCGGGTCTCGACGTCAACGGGATCGGCCCCAGCCAGTCCCGGCCGATCATCCGCGGCCTCCTGGGGCAGCGCATCCTGCTGCTGCAGGACGGCATCCGCATGAACAACTCGCGCCGTGAGTCGGACTTCGGCGAGATCCCCTCCCTCGTGGGCCTCGAGGCCCTGGGGCGGGTGGAGGTGGTCCGCGGGCCGACCTCGGTGCTCTACGGCACCGACGCCATCGGCGGCGCGGTGAACCTGATCACCCGGCAGCCGCCGGCCGCCATCGGCGGCAGCAGCGTGCGCGGCAGCGTCGGGTACCGCTACCAGAGTGCCGGCAGCCAGCAGCGCCCCTGGGGCCTCCTCTCCGGCCAGGCCGGCCGGTTCAACTGGCTCGCCTTCGGCGCCTACCGTGACGCCGGCGACTACACCGCGCCGTCCGGCACCTTCGGCCAGCTGCCGCTCTCGAAGGACGTGAAGGTGCGGGACAGCGGCGTCCGCGACCAGAACTATGCCGCCCAGCTCGGCTACAACTTCTCCGAGACCCAGGGCCTGAGCGCCCGGTACGAGCGCTACACCGCGACGGACGCCGGCTTCGGGTACGTGAAGCCGGCCGACCTCGACCGGCCCAACGACCCCACGATCCAGATCCGCTACCCCACCCAGGGCGTGGACCGCGTCTCCCTCGGCTACACCAACCGGACCCTGGGCTTCGCGCTGGCCGACCGGCTCGACGTCACCACCTACTACGTGAGCAACGCCCGCCGGCTCAACTTCGACATCATCATCCCCACGGGCCCCGGCTCCCAGGGCCAGATCTCCAACCGGAACCACACCGACCTCGATACCTGGGGCGTCCGCCTCGAGGCCGCCAAGGCGATGGGCAGCGTGCTGCTCACCTACGGCGCCGACGCCTTCCGTGACCGGTCGAACAACAGCGACACCAGCACCACCACCGGCTTCGGTCCGCCGTCCACCGATCCCGTCTCCAAGACGCCCAACGCGACCTTCCGCAGCATCGGGGGCTTCCTGCAGAGCGACGTGCACCTGGGCGAGCGGCTCAACCTGATCGCCGGGGTGCGGGTGCAGAGCATCAAGGCCGAGACCCGGCCCACCCCCGGCGTCACGCTGCCCCTGGTCTCGCACGAGAACGCCACCGTGGTGGGGACGCTCAACGCCGAGTACCTGCTGAGCAACCGGTTCAGCCTGGTGACCTCCGTGGGGCGCGGCTTCCGCTCCCCGAACCTGATCGAGCGGTTCTTCGAGGGGCCGACGCCCGAGGGCTTCGGCTACCAGGTGCGGACACCCGACCTCAAGCCGGAGACGAGCATCAATGTCGACGTCGGGTTCCGGTACCGGGATCCCCGCGTGACCCTCGAGGCCTTCGGCTTCCGTAACGAGATCACCGACGGGATCGGCCTGGTCCCCACCGGCGACAGCATCCCCGCCGGCCCCGGCCAGTACCTGCCGACCTACGAGAACGTGAACTTCGGCAAGCTCCGGGTGCTGGGCGTGGAGGCCAACGGCCGGCTGCACCTCGGTCGCGGCTTCTCCACCGCCGCCAACCTCACGGTCTTCGATTCCAAGGACGTCCGCGACCCGTCCAACCCCGTGGCCCAGAGCTACGGCCTGCGGGTGGGCGGCGAGGCCCGCTACGACCACCCGGGCAACCGGTTCTGGCTGGCCTACGGGGTCCGGCACAACGGCGAGCAGAAGGACATCGCCGTGAGCCTGAGCCCGG
>JBGAPX010000107.1:0-12320 GCA_044221045.1 Gemmatimonadales bacterium | reverse complement strand
TCAAGCGGGTGGCCGCCCGGGCCATGCGGCAGGTGCTCGTGGAGGCGGCGCGCCGGCGCCTGGCCGACAAACGCGGCGGCGGGGTCATGCCGGTGACGCTCGACGACGCCCTCGAAGGGGGCGCCACGAGCCCCGCCGAGGTGCTGGGGCTGCACGAGGCGCTGGACTCACTCGCGCGGGTGAGCCCGCGGCAGGCGGCCATGGTGGAGGGCCGGTTCTTCGGTGGCCTCGAGGTCCCCGAGATCGCCGAGCTGCTCGGCGTGTCCGAGGCCACCGTGCTGCGCGACTGGCGCGCCGCCCGGGCGTGGCTGGCGCACGCGCTCCGCCCCGGCGCCTGAGCCGCATGGAGCGTGCCCGCTGGGAGGAGATCCAGGCGCTCTTTCACGAGGCGCTGGCCCAGGCCGCCCCGGCCCGCGAGGCGCTGGTGCGCGCCCGGGCCGGCGCCGACGTGGAGCTGGCGGGGCTCGTCCTCGGGATGCTCGCGGCCGATGCCGCCGACGACTCGCTCCTCGATCGCGGCCTCGCCGGGGCCGCCGAGGTGGTGGTGGGCCGTGTGGACCAGCCGGCCCGCCGCCAGCTCTTCGGTCCCTACCGCCTGCTCCGGATCCTCGGGGAGGGCGGCATGGGCGTGGTCTACCTCGCCGAGCGCGCCGACCTCCGCACCCAGGCGGCCATCAAGATCCTCCCCGACGCCTGGCTCTCCCCCGCGCGGCGCGAGCGCTTCCGGGCCGAGCAGCGCACCCTGGCCCAGCTCAACGACCCGGGCATCGCGCGGCTGTACGACGCGGACACGCTGCCCGACGGCACCCCGTGGTTTGCCATGGAGTACGTGGACGGGCTGCCGCTCACCGAGTGGTGCCGCGCCCGCCGGAGCTCCATGCGGGAGCGGCTCCGGCTGCTCCGCACCGTGGCCGAGGCCGTCCGGCACGCGCACGAGCACGCCGTCATCCACCGCGACCTCAAGCCGTCCAACATCCTCGTCCGCGCCGACGGCGTGGTGAAGCTGCTCGACTTCGGCATCGCCAAGCAGCTCGAGGCCGTGGACCTCCCCGCGGACCAGACGCGCACCGGCCTGCGGGCGCTCACGCCCGCCTACGCCGCGCCGGAACAGCTGCGCGGCGGCCGGATCGGGGTGCACTCCGACGTCTACTCCCTCGGCGTGGTGCTCTACGAGCTGCTCGCGGGACGCCTGCCGCACGACCTGACCGGCCGCGCGCCGGAGGAAGCAGCGGCCATCATCGCCGCGCGGGAGCCGCCGCGTCCCTCGGTCGCGGCCCGCGAGACGGCGGCGCGCGCCGGGGAACTGTGGTCCGCGCTCGGCGCGGGGGCGTGGGCCGACCTCGACGTGCTGTGTCTCACCGCCATGCACGCCGACCCGGCGCGGCGCTACCGCACGGTGGACGCCCTGCTGGCCGAGGTGGACCGGTTCCTCGACGGCCGGCCGCTGGCGGCGCGGGCCGACACCGTCGCCTACCGGCTGGGGAAGTACGTGCGCCGCCACGCGGCGGCGGTGGGTGCCGGGACGACGCTCGCGCTGCTGGTGATCGGGCTGGTGGCGTTCTATACCCTGCGGCTCGCGCGCGCGCGGAACGCCGCGCTGGCCGAGGCGGCCCGCACCGAGCAGATCCAGCGCTTCATGCTGAACCTCTTCCAGGGCGGGGAGGAGGACGTGGCGCCAGCGGACAGCCTCCGGGTGGTCTCCCTGCTCGAGGGCGGCGTGCAGCAGGCGGGCACCCTCGACCGCGAGCCCGAGGTGCAGGAGGAGCTGTACCTCACCCTGGGCTCGGTGTTCCAGCGGCTGGGAAAGCTGGACCGGGCCGACAGCCTCATCGGCCGGGCGCTGGCGCAGCGGATCGGGCGGCTGGGGCCGGGCGACGTCGCGGTGGCCCGTGGCCAGGTGGCGCTCGGCCGCCTGCGGCTCGACCAGGCCCGCTTCGAGGAGGCCGACTCCCTGGTCCGGCTCGGCCTGGGCCTCGCGCGCGCGACGTTGCCGGCGGATCACCCGACCGTGGTGGACGCCACCGTGACCCTGGGCCAGGTGCTGCAAAAACGTGGCCGCTACGATGAGGCCATCGAGATCCTCGCAGGCGTCGTGCAGCGCGATTCCGCCGCGGGCGATGCCGCGCCCGACCGCGCGTCGCACCTGCGGGAGCTGGCCAACGCCCACTTCTACGCCGGCCACTACCCGGCCGCGGACTCGCTGGGACGGCGGGTGCTGGCGCTGCACGAGCAGCGCTACGGCCGCCGGCACCCCGAGGTGGCGACCGACCTCGCGAGCCTGGGCGAGATCGAGGTAATGCTGGGCCGCTATGCCGCAGCCGAGAGCTCGTACGCCCAGGCCCTCGAGATCACCGAGGGCTGGTACGGGGAGGATCACCCCGAGGTGGCCGCCAACCTCACCCGCCTCGGCCGTGCCCTCACCTACGAGCAGAAGCTGCCCGAGGCCAACGCCGCCCTCGAGCGGGCGTTCGCGATCCAGGAGCGGGTCTTCGGCCCCGTCCACCCCCAGGTGGCCGAGGCGCTCAACGAGCTGGGCAACGCCGCCTGGACCGCCGGGGACCACGACCTGGCCGAGGCCCGCTTCCGCCGCGTGGTGGCGATCTACCGCCAGGTCTTCGGCGAGCGGCACCAGTTCGTGGCGGTGGCGCTGTCCAACCTGGCCAGCGTGGTGTCGGAGAAGCGCGACTACCCCACCGCGGAGGCGCTCTTCCGGCAGGCCATCGCGATCTACGACGCGGTGCTCCCGCCCGGGCACGTCAATGCCGGAATCGGGCACATCAAGCTCGGCCGCACCCTGCTCCGGCAGCGGCGATTCCGCGAGGCCACGGTCGAAACCCGGGCCGGCTACGACATCCTGGTCCGCCAGACCGATCCGGCGACCTCCTTCCTGCGCGCCGCCCGCAAGGACCTCGCGGCCGCGTTCGACTCCCTCGGCGAGCCGGCGCAGGCGGCGCGGTTCCATGCCGAACTGGCCGACACGATCGCCCGGACCGTCCCGGCGTCCCGGCCAGCATCGTGAGCCGGGCCAGGGGAACCAATCGCGCCCTGACGACGTCTCCCGAGGTGCGACCGCCGGACGGTCCGGCGGTGGCACCTTTCCAGGAGACCATGCGATGCACCCCGAACCTGCCCACGCCCGGCGGCGGACGCTCGGCACCGCCGCCCTGCTGCTTCTCGCGCTCCCCCTCGGGCTCGGCGCCCAGGCCGTGAACACCGACCGCGACGGCCTGGCGCTCGCCGGCTACGATGCCGTCGCCTATGTGGAAGAGCAGCGCGCCGTGCCCGGCACCGCCGACCTCACGGTGCGACATGAGGGAGCCACCTACCGATTCAGCACGGCGGCCCACCGGGACGCCTTCCAGGCGGACCCGGGGAAGTACCTCCCCGCCTACGGTGGCTACTGCGCCTATGGCGTGTCCCGCGGGTACAAGGTGAAGGTCGACCCGGACGCCTTCACCGTGGTGGATGGCCGGCTGTACCTCAACTACGACAAGGGCGTGCAGTCGCGGTGGCTCAAGGACATCCCGGGCTACGTCGCGAAGGCGGACGCCAACTGGCCCGGCCTCAAGGATCAGCCGCGGCGCTAGCCCCCCGGAACCCCGACGGACGACGGCCCTCCCCGGCATCGGGGAGGGCCGCGTGCCATCCGCCACGCCGCCGCCCCTTCAGTCGGCGACGCGGCAGAAGACCTTGATGGCGCCCTTTCCCATGGTGAGCAGCTCGAGGAGCCGGGCATGATTGGCCAGCCCCTCGACCGGGTGGGTGAGCAGGCGCGCCAGCCAGCCCGGGTAATGCGCCTCGCAGCGCACCAGGTCGCTCACTCCCGTCTCGAAGTACTCCCGGTTGGCGTTCACCGTCCCCACCATGACCTTGTTTCCAAGGACGAACTCGAGGTTGATCCGGTCGGCGGGGACCTCGACCCGGCGGTCCCCGCCGGTGACGCTCGAGAGCACCAGCACGCCGTTCTTCGCGAGCGCCTGCATGCTCTCGAAGACGATGGGCGAGAAGCCGGTGGCCTCGAAGACCAGGTCGAAGGGTCCGTGGCGGGCGGCCCCCTCGAGCACCGGCAGGTCGCGGGTGGAGCAATAGCGGGCCCCGAGCGCCTCGACCAGGTTGGCGTTGAGGTAGGGGGCCCGCTCCAGCCCGAACACCGTCACGTCGAGGCCGCGCAGCCGGAGCGCCATCGCGGCCAGGAGGCCGATGGTGCCCGCCCCCATCACCGCGGCCTTCCGCGGCCGCCACACCCGCAGCCGTCGCTGGATCTCCCAGGCCTGCGCGATCCCCTTCTCCACCACGGTCGTGGGCTCGAGCAGCACGCCCCGCTCGCCGAGCGTGGCCGGCAGCTTCACGAGGAACTCGGCATCGTCCACGTAGTACTCGGCCAGGTAGCCGTGCCGCAGGTTGATGCCGCGCTCGTAGTACGTGTCGTCGGTGGTCATGTCACTGGCGCCGATGGCATCGTACAGGCTGTGGCCGGGGCGTCGCACGGTGGCCACCACCAGGTCGCCGGGCGCGAACTCGGTGACCATCGGGCCGACCTGCACCACCGACCCCAGGCTCTCGTGCCCGATGACCAGCACGTCCTCCCCCGGGGGCGCGGCGCCGTATTCCGCCGCGTTGATCTCCTTGTCCGTGCCGTCCACGCCGACGCGCAGCACCCGCACCAGGACCCCCCGACCGCCGGGGATCTCCTCCACCCGAGGGCGCGGCAGCGTGGTCAGGTGTGCCGAGCCGGGACGGCCCGGGACGACCGCCACCGCCTGCATCGTGGCGGCCGCGGCCCGGGCGGGTGACGCGACGCGGGGTGTGATGGTGCCGGTCATGCGATGGCTCGCTGGGCGAAGGGATCGTAGCTGCGGCTGGGGGTGGCCACGGGCCGCGTGAAGGGTTCGGCGTGCTGGTCCTCGCGCGTGACATCGTCGGCAATCACCCGCACCTGCAGCCACCGGCCCAGGTCGAGCAGCAGCGCGCGGGCCTGGCGGGCGATGCCCTGCCGGCGCGCCTCGGGCTCCACGAACATCGCGGCCAGGTGGGCCAGTGGCGCCTCGAAGGGGCCGGCGTGGCGGAAGCGGAGCACCAGGTAGCCCACGGTGCGGTCTGCGGTGCGGATCAGCCAGGCGTGCCACACCTGGTCGTTGCCGAGCATCCCCGCCGCCTCGCGCCGGGCGTGGGCCGGGTCAAGCGGGATGCCCTCGCGGCGGCGCCACCGTACCAGGTGACCGGCGAGGAGATCTGCATCCGCGGGGCCAAGCTGCTGGAACTGGGTCGCCATCGCTGCCTCCAGGACCGGGCTACCGGTCGATGAGCCGCACCACGTGACCATCGGGATCCTGGACCAGAACGCCGGCCCCCAGTCCGAGGTTCCGGGCGCCGAGGGTGGCAGGGCCCGAGGAGAGCCGCCGCACGCCGGCCGCGTCGAGCCGGGCCAGGACAGCATCGAGCGAGCCCACGGCAACGGTCGTCTCCCAATGCAGCAGGTCGTTGGGCCTGGCGTCGTCGGGATAGGGTCGGCCGTCGGTGGGCGCCAGGTACTCCAGGAGCTCCACTCCCGGGCCGGCGGGGCTGCGCAGGCCGGTGATGCGGAGCCTGGCGCCTTCGACGTTGTTGAGGTGCGCCTGCTCGTCGCCCTGGTTGAGGCTCTCCCCCGCCACCCGGAGGCCGAGCAGGTCGCGGTAGAACGCGAGGCTCTGCTCGGTGCCGGCCACCACGATCGCCGTGTGGTCGATCCCGAGAAACAGCCCCTGGCCCCGCTGCCAGCGCGGGTCGCCCTTGTCGGGGGGAAACTGGAGGATCTCGAGCGGGTGGCCGTCGGGGTCCTTGAAGTAGAAGGCGCGGATGCCGGCGGCCCCCGGAATGGACTTGGGCAGCAGCTGCGGGCCGGTGGAGGCGCTCCGGACCCGGTGGGCCCGGAGCCGCGCGTAGGCGCTGTCCATGTCGCGGACGATGATCGCCACGTGCTGGAACCAGCGGTCGTTGCTGCGCGCGTCGACCGGCGCGGGCCGCCCCGGGGTCGAGGCCGCGAGGTACTCCGTGAGCTCGAGCTGCTCCTCGCCGAGGCGCAGGCGGACGATCCGCAGGCGCACCCCGAAGACCCCGGTGAGTTCCTCCCAGTTGCGCCCGGCCACCTCGGTATCGGCCACCACGCGGAAGGGAAGCACCGTGGTGTAGAACGCGAGCGCACGGTCCATGTCGCCCACCGTGAGCCCCACCACCGGGACGGCCTGCGCGGCGGGCAGCCCCACCCCGGGACCGGTCCACGGCGCCTGGGCCGTGACGGGGAGCGCGAGGCAGAGGACCGACATCAGGTAATACCAGACCAGGTAGCGCGTAGCGCCGGCCAGCGTCACCGCCATCCGCGCCCGCCAGGCTTCGACCTGCGACGCCAGCCCGCTCATGCCAGCCTCCCGAGAAGGTGGTCCCCCACCCGCAGCGCATTGGCCATGATGGTGAGCGCCGGGTTCACCGCGCCGCTCGAGGGGAAGAAGCTCCCGTCCACGACGTAGAGGTTGTCCACCTCGTGGGCCCGGCAGTGCGGATCGAGCGCGGAGGTTCGCGGGTCGTGGCCGAAGCGGACAGTCCCGTTCTGGTGCGCCACCCCGGCGAGGGGGATGCGCTGGCCCAGGAAGAGGTTCCGCGCGAAGACGCCCTGGTGACACTCGTGCCCATGCACCCCGCAGGCGCGCTGCCCTTCGAGCAGCTGCTTGAGCTTGGCCGTGAGTCGCCGGTGGCCTTCCTCGTTGTTGGGGCGGTAGCTGAGCACGATCCGGCCGTCGCGGTCGAGCGTGACCCGGTTGTCGGGGTCGGGGAGGTCCTCGGAGGTGAGCCAGAAGTCGAGCGAATGCCGGCCCATGAGCTCCAGGGTCCATCCCGGGGCGATGGCGGGTGCGCCGGCCGCGAGGGTGTCGCCGTCGAGCTTGCCGACGAACGAGATGTGGCCCATCGGATAGGCCCACTCCGGCGAGCCGAAGTAGAAATCGTTCAGCGCGAGCGTCTTCTGGAACACGGTCGGGTTGGGGCACTTGGAAAGCGCCATGAGCACCGAGTTGATGTGTCCCATGTAGTGCCGCCCCACCACGTCGGACCCGTTGGCGAGCCCGCGAGGATGGCGGTCGGAGGCCGAGCGCAGCAGCAGCGCCGCGGAGTTGATGGCGCCAGCGGCCACCACGACCACATCCGCGGAATAGACCTCCCGCCGGCCCTCGCGCTCCACCTGCACCGCCGTCACCCGGCGGCCGGAGGCATCGGTGTCGAGGCGCGACACATAGGCGCCGGTCAGGAGGGTGACGTTGGGATGCGCCAGCGCGGGATCCACGCAGACGACCTGCGCGTCGGACTTGGCGTTGACCAGGCAGGGGTGCCCGTCACAGGTGGCGCACCGGATGCACGCGCTCTTCCGCGGCTCCCGTTCATCGAGCATCACCCCGATGGGCACGTGGAAGGGCCGCAGCCCCTGCGCCGCGAAGTCCTCGTGCAACTGCTGCAGCCGCGGCTCATGCGAGACGGGGGGGTGGGCGTACGGCGCGCTCGCGGGCGGGTCGGTCGGGTCCTCGCCCCGGGCGCCATGCACCTGGTAGAGGTGCTCGGCCTCGGTGTAGTACGGCTCCAGCTCCTCGTACGTGATCGGCCAGGCGGGCGACACCCCGCCATGATGCCGCAGCTCCCCGAAGTCCTCGCGCCGCAGCCGGAAGAGCGCCGCGCCGTAGAACTTGGTGTTGCCGCCCACGAAGTAGTTGGTGTGCGGATGCAACGGCTTGCCGTCGGCGTCGCGCCACTCCTCGCGGGTGTTGTACCGGCCCTCGAGGTTGACCGCGCGGGTGCTCCAGTTCTCGCGCTCCCGCGGCACGTAGCCGCCCCGCTCGAGCAGCAGGATCCGCTTGCCACTCGGCGCCAGCCGGTGCACCAGGGTGCCGCCTCCGGCGCCCGAGCCGATGACGATGACGTCGTAGTGGTTCAGTGACACGGCGCCTGCCTCCCGCGCCAGGCGCGATCGGCCGGGTCGGCGTGGTGCGGCCGGGCCGGCCGCAGCCGGCCGGCCGGGTCGATCTCCTGCGCGATCCATCCGTCCTCGCGCCGGGTGAGCAGGGTGTGACCCGCGAGCAGGGCATCCACCAGGATGCTGCGGGACTCGAGCGTATCGGCCATGGGAATCCTCCTGCGCCGATAACGCCGGCGGGGGCAGGAGGTTCCCGACCTACCAGCCGGCGCCGCGGGTCGTCGTCCGGATCCGGAACACCTGGGTGCCGGCCGTGATGTAGAGCAGGGAGCCATCCCCCGCCCACGCCGTGTTCGAGGTGGCGCTGCCGGTCTCGATGATGCCGAGCAGGGTGCCGTCGGGGTGGATCACGTAGACCCCGCCCGGCCCGCCGCCGAAGATCGTGCCCCCGGCATCCAGCTTGAGCCCATCGGGGACGCCCTTCCGTCCCGCCGCCCAGGGACGCCCGTCCAGCAGCAGGCGGCGCGGGCCCACGGTCCCGTCGGGCAGGACGGCCATCGCGTACCACCCGCCCAGTTCGGGCCTGGACTCGCTGACCACCAGGGTCTGTTCATCGGCGCTGAGCGCGATGCCGTTGGGCGCCTCGAACTCGCGCGAGAGCAGCCGCACGTCGCCGTCGACGGTGCGCCGGTACACGCCGCTCCAGGGGAGTTCCTTCCCGGGATCGTCCCACCACTTCGGCAGTCCCCACGGCGGATCGGTGAAGAGCAGGTCCCCGTTGGACGCCACGATCACGTCATTGGGGCTGTTGATCCGGCGCCCGTCGAAGCGGTCCGCGAGGGTGGTCTTGCGGCCATCGGCCTCGAGCCGGCTGATGCGGCGGTCGCCGTGCTCGGCCAGCAGCAGCGCGCCGTCCGGCGCGAAGGCGAGCCCATTGGACCCGGGTTCCGCCCCGGTGAAGGGCGCCGCGCCGGTGTAGCCGCTCCGCGCCAGGAAGACCTGCTCGCCCCGGCCTTCGCACCAGCGGTAGATCGCGTTCCGCGGGATGTCGGAGAAGAGCAGGCAGCCGGCGCGGCGGTCCCACAGCGGGCCCTCCACCCATTCGTGCCCGCCCGTGACCCGTTCCAGCGCGGCGCCCGGCGGGACGAGGGCGTCGAAGCGCGGGTCGAGCCGCGTGATCCGCCCCTCGACCGATGGTGTGCCCGGTCCCTGCGCCACCGCGGGGGCGGCGAGGCCCAGGAGCAGCAGCGGGAGGACGGACCTCATGGCGCCACCCGCTGCCACAGGGTGATCTCGGTGCGCCAACCCTCGCGCTGCCGCCGCGCGAACGACGCCCGGAGCGGCGGACTCTGCTTGTGCGCCTCGAGCGCGGCGGCATCCTGCCATTCCTCGTGGCGCAGGAACTCGTCGGGATGCTCCACCGAGCGGTAGAGGTCGTAGCGCAGCGCCCCGGGCTCGGCGCGGGTCGGCGCGCTGAGCGAGAGGAGGTGCGCTTCAAGGCTGTCTCCCTGCCCGGCCAGCCCGTGCACGAAGGTGAACGCGGTGAGCGGCATGTGGCCCTCCGTGCCGAGGACGGTCGAATCCCGGAGCTCCACCAGGATCCCGTGCGCGTCGGTGTCGCCGATGTTCTCCGGCGCGTGCATCACCGCGTCGCTGTAGAGGACGTCGCCGGCCCGGGTCTCCCGGATCCGGGTGGTGCCATCAGGCAGCGTGAACCGGATCCGGAACCCGGTCAGCACGTAGAGCACGTGGGCCGGGTGGCGGTGCATCGCCTCCCGGGCCCCACGCCGTAGCTGGAAGTCGAGCACCCGCACCCGCGGATTCTCCACGAGCACCCGGTAGTTGTCCGGGTACAGCGGCACCGGGTCCTGGGCGGCGAGCGGTCCCGGCCATCCGTGCAGCGCAACCACCAGCAGCGCCCCGGCCATCATCGAACGCATCGGCATGGTCTCCTCAGCGGCTGGCGGCGGTGGTGGGGGTGAACGGAACGGTCCCCGGCACCTCGACCCGCAGCCGATAGAGCCCGGTGCTGGCGGTGATGTAGAGCGTGCGCAGGTCGGCGTCACCCCAGGCGAAGTTGGCGACGTGTTCCGGGAGGGTGACGGTGCCGAGGTGGCGGCCGTCCGGCGCCAGGATGTAGATCCCCTCCGGGCCCGCGGCGTAGACGTTGCCGCGGACGTCCACCTTGAGCCCGTCCCAGGCGTCATCCCCCGGCGCGGCGCGGGTGAGGTCAAAGAACACCCGCCCCTCGGCGAGCGTCCCGTCCTCCCGCACGTCGTAGCGCATGATCACCTTGCGCGCGGGGTCCCAGTTGTCCACGTACAGGGTCCGCTCATCGGGCGAGAAGGCGAGGCCGTTGGGGCCGCGCAGGTCGCGTGCCAGCAGTGTGAGGCGGCCGTCCTTGAGGCGGTATACCCCGCTCCAGGAGGTCTCCTTCGCCGGGTCCTCGAAGACGCCGGGCAGCCCGAACGGCGGGTCGGTGAAGTACAGGCCGCCGTCCGACCGGTAGACCAGGTCATTGGGGCTGTTGAGCCGCCGCCCCTCGAACCGGTCGGCAAGCACCGTCAGGGCACCGGTGCGCTCCACCCGGAGCACCCGGCGATTGCCGTGCTGGTTGATCACCAGCCGCCCCTCGCGGTCGAGCGTCAGGCCGTTCGACCCGGGCTGGTGATAGCGACCGATGTCCACGCCCGCGTATCCACTCTTGGTGCGGAACACGCTCACCTGGCCGTCCGCACTCCAGCGGTAGATCGTGTTGGTGTTGGGGTCGCTGAAGAGCAGGTACCCGCCGTCGGCCACCCACACCGGCCCCTCCACGAACTCGAACCCGCCCGCGAGCCGCTCGACCCGGGCGCCGGGGGCCAGCAGGTCGTCGAGCGCGTGATCACGCCGGGTGATGCGGGTCTCCACCGGCGTCCCCACGCGTGCGGCCGTGGCCGGCAGGAAGTCCAGGGTGGCGGAACGGATCCAGATGAAGTTGGCCGGCGGGTTGGACACCGGGGCGTTCATGCCGAAGATGGCCAGCTGGAACTGCTGCCCCGGCCGGGCATCGCGCGTCAGCACCACCCGGTTGGGGGCGTTGAAGCCCTTCACGAGCTGGCCACCCGCCTGGCCGAGCACCACGGGGAGGGTGCCGTTCACCCAGACCTCGGCGTAATCGTCCACCACCAGCTCGAAGACGATCGTCATGCCGGTGGGATCGAGCGCGCCGACCCGCTCCGGCACCGTCACGTTGAGGCGGTACCAGTTGAAGGAGAACCGGCCGTGGCCGCGCCGGGCCGCGATGGACTCGGCGGGGATCACCGGCCAGGCGCGGTCGTCGAACTCCGCCGGCCCGGCGTGCGGCGTGATGTCGCGGGTGCGGTTGGGCACCCCGCTGGCGCGCAGGTCAGTGCCCGGCTCGCGGTGGTCCACCCCCACGATGTCGGCATCGCTGTAGCGCCAGCTGCCGCGCACCAGCGCGGCCCCCTCGCTGGTGCCCAGGTCGATGACGGCCACCGGCTTGCCGTAGGGCGCGTCGCCGGTGACCTGCGCCCCGAGGGCCGACGGAGCGGCGGCCAGCGCGACTGCCAGCAGCAGGATCGAGGGGCGCATGGTCACCGCACCTTGACCACGTAGTAGGTGAGCGGGCCCTGCACCTCCTGGAACCAGTGCGGGGTGCCGTTGGGCACGGTGATGACGTCGCCCCGGGCGATGCGCCGGGCCTGGCCGCCGTCGATCGCGTCCCCGCGGACCTCGTTGGGTTCGGTCGTCTTCCCGCCCACGACCGTCCCGCCGGTCACCAGCGTGGCGGAGCCGTCGAGCACGTAGATCACGTCGGTATCGAGCGCGTGCACCTCCGCCTGACCGGCCTTCTCGCGCCGGCTCGCGTGCACCATGTAGTTCCGCCCCACGCCGTCGAGCAGCACGCTGCCGCGCTGGAAGGCGGCCCGCACCTCGTCCCGGCTGAAGTAGCTCACCTCCGGCTGGTGCGCCGGCGCGGCCGCCGACACCCGGGCGGTCACCCCCGCCGCGCCGGCCATCGCGACCTCCTCGTCCTCCTGCGCGCTGGCGGCGCCGCTCACGCCCACCGCGCCCACGATCTCGCCATCGAGCACGATCGGCACCCCACCGATGAGCGGTGTGAAGTCCACCGTGGTCATGGCGGTGCGGCCCTTGTTGATCAGCTCCTCGAACACCCGGGTGGGCTTCTTGAACAGCGCGGCCGTCCGCGCCTTGCCGATGGAGATGGTGGCGCCGGCGGCGAAGGTGCCGTCGAGCCGCTCCAGCGCCATCAGGTGGCCGCCGTCATCCACGACCGCGATGACGCCGGTCCCGGCGCGGGTGCGGGCGAAGGCGGTGGCGGCCGCGATCACGTTGCGGGCGCCCTCGAGGGTGAGGCTCCGGT
>JBGAPX010000005.1:0-69949 GCA_044221045.1 Gemmatimonadales bacterium | reverse complement strand
GCCATCAACGCCATGGTGGGCCACGGCGGCATCGTGGTCTTCGACGACACGGTGGACATGGCGAAGCAGGCCCGCTGGGCCATGGAGTTCTGCGCCATCGAGTCGTGCGGCAAGTGCACGCCCTGCCGCATCGGCTCCACCCGCGGCGTGGAAGTGCTGGACAAGGTGATGGCGGGGCAGGACCGGGAGGCCAACGTGGCCCTCACCCGCGACCTCTGCAACACCATGCTGTACGGCTCGCTCTGCGCCCTGGGCGGCATGACGCCCTACCCGGTGCTGAGCGCCCTGAACCACTTCCCCGACGATTTCGGGCTCCCCGCGGCCGAGCCGGCCGCGGCGGCCCGCTGACCAGGATCCACACGGAGCCCGGATGACCGCCATTCACGAGATCGACTACGGTACCCCGGCGAGCGAGAGCACCACGATGGTGAGCCTCACCATCGATGGCGTGCCGGTCACGGTCCCCGCGGGCACCAGCCTGATGCGGGCGGCGGCGGAGGCGGGCATCGCGGTGCCCAAGCTCTGCGCCACCGACAGCCTCAAGGCGTTCGGCTCCTGCCGCCTCTGCCTGGTGCAGGTGGACGGCCGCCGTGGCTTCCCGGCGTCCTGCACCACGCCGGCCGAGCAGGGGATGAACGTCCACACCCAGACCGGCAAGCTGGCCGAGCTCCGCCGCGGCGTCATGGAGCTCTACATCTCCGACCACCCGCTCGACTGCCTCACCTGCGCCGCCAACGGCGACTGCGAGCTGCAGGACATGGCCGGCGCGGTGGGCCTGCGCGAGGTGCGCTACGGCTATGACGGGGCCAACCACCTCAAGGCGGAGAAGGACACCTCCAACCCGTACTTCACCTTCGACGCGAGCAAGTGCATCGTCTGCTCCCGCTGCGTGCGGGCCTGCGAGGAGGTCCAGGGCACCTTCGCGCTGACGATCGACGGCCGCGGCTTCGACTCCAAGGTCTCCCCGGGCCAGATGGAGTCGTTCATGGACTCCGAGTGCGTGTCGTGCGGCGCCTGCGTGCAGGCCTGCCCCACCGCCACGCTGATGGAGACCAGCGTCATCGCGGGCGGCACCCCGCAGCGCGAGGTCGTGACGACCTGCGCCTACTGCGGCGTGGGCTGCGCCTTCGCGGCCGAGCTGCGCGGCACCGAGGTGGTGCGCATGACGCCGTACAAGGACGGCAAGGCCAACCACGGCCACTCCTGCGTGAAGGGCCGGTTCGCCTGGGGGTACGCCACCCACGCCGACCGCATCACCAAGCCGATGATCCGCCGCAAGATCACCGACCCGTGGCGGGAGGTCTCCTGGGAGGAGGCCATCGCCTACGCCGCCGCCGAGTTCCGCCGGCTGCAGGCCGCCTACGGCCGCGACTCCGTCGGCGCCATCAGCTCCTCGCGCTGCACCAACGAGGAGACCTACCTGATGCAGAAGCTGGTGCGGGCGGCGTTCCACAACAACAACATCGACACCTGCGCCCGGGTCTGTCACTCGCCCACCGGGTATGGCCTCAAGCAGACCCTGGGCGAGTCGGCCGGCACCCAGGACTTCGACTCCATCCGCCGCACCGACGTGATCTTCGTCATCGGGGCCAACCCCACCGACGGGCATCCGGTCTTCGGCTCCGCCATGAAGCGGCGCATCCGCGAGGGCGCGCGGCTCATCGTCGCCGACCCGCGCGCCATCGACCTCGTGCGCACGCCGCACGTCGAGGCCCAGTACCACCTCAAGCTGCGCCCCGGCACCAACGTGGCCCTGGTCAACGCCCTGGCCCACGTGATCGTGACCGAGGGCCTGGCCGATGACGCCTTCGCGGAGGCCCGCTGCGACGTGGCCAGCTACCGCCAGTGGAAGACGTTCGTCGCCCGGCCGGACCACTCCCCGGAGGCGCTCGAGGCAGTCACCGGGGTCCCCGCGGACCAGGTGCGCGGCGCGGCCCGGCTCTACGCGACCGGCGGCAACGGCGCCATCTACTACGGCCTCGGCGTCACCGAGCACAGCCAGGGCTCGACCACCGTCATGGGCATCGCCAACCTGGCGATGGCCACCGGCAACATCGGGCGCGAGGGCGTGGGCGTGAACCCGCTGCGCGGCCAGAACAACGTCCAGGGCTCCTGCGACATGGGGTCGTTCCCCCACGAGCTCCCCGGCTACCGCCACGTGCTCGACGACGACACCCGGCACCTGTTCGAGCGCACGTGGGGCGTCACGCTGGAACCGGAACCCGGGCTGCGGATCCCCAACATGTTCGACGCGGCCCTCGAGGGGAGCTTCAAGGGCCTCTACCTCGAGGGCGAGGACATCGCCCAGTCGGACCCGAACACCCAGCACGTGACCGCGGCGCTGGAGGCCATGGAGTGCATCGTGGTCCAGGACCTGTTCCTGAACGAGACCGCGAAGTTCGCCCACGTCTTCCTGCCGGGCTCCTCGTTCCTCGAGAAGAACGGCACCTTCACCAACGCCGAGCGCCGCATCTCCCGGGTGCGGAAGGTGATGCCGCCGCTGGCCGGCAAGGAGGACTGGGAGATCACCGTGGACCTGGCCAACGCCCTCGGCTACCCGATGCGCTACGGCCACCCCTCGGAGATCATGGACGAGATCGCCCGCCTCACCCCGACCTTCACCGGCGTCAGCTATGCCCGGCTGGACGAGCTGGGCAGCATCCAGTGGCCGTGCAACGCCGAGCACCCCGAGGGTACCCCGGTCATGCACGAGACGCAGTTCGTGCGGGGCAAGGGCCGCTTCATGATCACGGAGTACGTGGCCACCGAGGAACGGGTGAACGGGCGGTACCCGCTTATCCTGACCACCGGCCGCATCCTCTCGCAGTACAACGTGGGCGCCCAGACCCGCCGCACCCCGAACGTCGAGTGGCACGAGGAGGACCGCCTCGAGATCCACCCGCACGATGCCGAGGAGCGCGGGATCAAGGAAGGCGACTGGGTGGGAATCGTGAGCCGCGCCGGCGAGACCACCCTCCGCGCGCGCATCACCGAACGGGTGCAGCCGGGCGTGGTCTACACCACGTTCCACCACCCCGAATCCGGCGCCAACGTCATCACCACCGAGAACTCGGACTGGGCCACCAACTGTCCCGAGTACAAGGTGACCGCGGTCCAGGTGCTGCCGGTCTTCGGCACATCCGAGTGGCAGAGCCGCTTCCGCAAGTTCACCGAGGAGCAGCTGGCCCTGCTGCAGCAGGCGAGCACCGGAGCCCGGGCATGAACACCGAGCACCTGATCCAGATGGCCAACCAGATCGCCCAGTACCACGAGGCCTTCCCGGTCCACGCGGAGGCCGTCGAGGGGGTGTTCACCCACCTGCGCCGGTTCTGGGAGCCGCGGATGCGGACCGCCATCTACGCCCACCTCGACGCGCACCGCGGCGAGGGACTCCACCCGCTCGCGCTCGAGACGCTGCGCGCGCGGGATGCCGATCTCCGCCCCAAGCCCAGGGCGACCTCCGCCCGCGCCGGCGGCATCCGGGGACCCCCCCGGCGCCGCGCCCCCCCGGGGACGCGGCGCCGCGTCGTTCCGGAAGAAATGTTCACGGGCCTCGTCGGCGCTCCGGGCCGCCCGTTGCCGATTCCACCGTGGTGATTAGCCTACTGGGTCATTTCGCCGAGCCTGCCCGATGCCCGCACCCCCGCCAGCATTTCCTGACCTCCGCGCCTTCCTCGCCGCGCTCGAGCGCCAGGGCGACCTGCGCCGGGTGGCCGCGCCCGTCGACCTGAACCTGGAGGTTTCGGAGATCGTCCAGCGGGTCATCCGCGAGGACGGGCCGGCACTGGTCTTCGAGCGCCCGGGCGCCTCCCGCTTTCCGCTGGTGATGAACCTCTTCGGCGCCGAGCGCCGGGTGCGCCTGGCCCTCGGTCGCGACCCCGCCGAGATCGGCGAGGAACTGGTGGCCGCCATCCAGCGGCTCAACCCGCCGTCGTTCGCCGCGCTCTGGGCCTCGCGCGGCTTCCTGGCCCGAGGCCGCTTCGTCCGGCCCCGAGTGGTCTCCCGCGCCCCGGTGCAGCAGGTGGTGGAACCGCCGGACCTCCTCGCGTTCCCGCACATCACCAGCTGGCCGCGCGACGGCGGTCCCTTCGTCACCTGGGGACCCACCCTCACCGCCGACCCCGTCACCGGCCGCCGCAACTTCGGGCTCTACCGCCTGCAGGTCTTCAACGCCACCGAGACCGGCATGCACTGGCAGAGCCTCAAGGGCGGCCGCTCCCACCACTTCGAGGCGGAGCGGCGCAACCAGCGCCTGCCCACCGCGGTGGTCCTGGGCGGCGATCCGCTCACGATGATGGCCTCGATCCTCCCCCTGCCCGAGGACTTCGATGAGCTCGCCTTCGCCGGGTTCTTCCGCGGCGCGCGCACCGAGGTCGTCCGCACTATCGCCGGCGACCTCCTGGTCCCCGCCACGGCCGAGATCATCCTGGAGGGCTACGTGGCGCCCCACGAACGGCGGATGGAGGGCCCCTTCGGCGACCACTACGGGCACTATTCCGAGGCGGCCGAGTTCCCCGTCTTCCACGTGGAGCGGGTGACCCGCCGCCGCGACGCGCTGTACCCCGCCACGGTGGTGGGCAAGCCGCCGCAGGAGGACAAGTACCTTGGCAACGCCGTGGGCGAAATGACCAGCCCGCTCATCCGGCTGTTCAATCCGAACGTGACCGACCTCTACGCCTACGACTCGGCGAGCTTCCACAACCTGATCGGCGTATCGCTCAAGGAGCGCCACCCCAAGGAGGTGCTCAAGACGGCGCTGGCCCTCCTCGGCACCGGCCAGCTGGCGCTCACGAAGGTGGCCGTGATGGTCCGGGAGGATGTCCCGGTGCGCAGCTTCAGCGCCCTCCTGCGGGAGCTGTGGTACCGCTTCGAGCCCCGCGACCGCATGCTCCTGCTCCCGATCGGCGCGCTGGACACCCTCGACTATACCTCCTACGTGATGCACGTCGGCAGCAAGGTGGTCTTCGACGCCACCGGCGAGCCGGTTACCGACCGGCCCCCGCCGGCCACGATCCCCGACCCCGCGACCGCCGACCGCCGGGTGGTAGCGCACCGGCTGCTCGAGGGCGGGTTCCTCGTCGTGATGGTGGATCACGAGCCGCGGGCGGTGCTGGAGGCGCTGCTGCGGTGGCCGGGCCTGGGCGAGGTGAAGTTCGTGGCGGCCGTGAGCCGGGACGTGGACCTGCAGGACGAGATGAGCCTCCTGTGGGGGATCTTCAACCGGTTCGACCCGGTCCGTGACATGATCTTTGCCCGGCAGGAGTTCGTCGGGGCCCGGCCGGTCTATGCCGGTCCGATCGCCATCGATGCCACGTGGAAGGAGGGGTACCCCCTCCCCGTGACCATGCCCGAGGAGATCATCCGGACGGTGGACCAGCGGTGGGGGGAATACTTCGGCCCGGGCGGCCTGCGACGGTAGCGGCCGCCCCGCGGGGGAAATGGAAAAGGGGAAGCCGGCCAGGCTTCCCCCGCTCCCCTTCCCTCTCCCGCCACGATCAGACGTGCGCGGCCAGGATCGCGTCCGGATCGTAGTTGACGAGGTGGCCGCCGCCGAACATCCGGTCGAGCGCCTTCCAGAAGGTGGCGATCCAGAGGCTCGACGCGGTCTCGGTGCCGAGCACCAGCTCGTCGTTGAGGAACTTGGTCCAGCTCGCCTCCTTCCACGCCACGAACTTGGCGATCGCCGCTTCGCCGGCCACGCCGGGTTGCGGCCGCGCCTGCGGCATCGGGTTGAAGCGGGCCTTGAGCAGGATGTTGACGCCCGGCCCGGCGCAGATCGCGTGGGCGTAGATGTTGTACTTCTGGCGCTGGTCGAAGAGGGTCACCATGGCCACCACGGTCCCCTCGACCACCTCGGTCACGTTGGTCGCGAAGACCACGCGGACGAGGTCGTCCTCCAGGTGCTTGAACAGCCGGGGCTGCTCGGTCAGCTGATAGCCGCCCCGCTCCAGGTACCGGGCCTCGCCTTGGAATGCATCGCTCTCACGCACGAGTCGGACGATCGTCTCACGATCCATCATGTCTGCTCCCTGGGTAGGTGCCCCTTCATGATAGTTTTCCCGCCACCGGCGCAAGATAGCCCATGTCCGATGAAGCAAATATGAGGGGAGCTGGCGGCATGGAGCCCACGGGTGGCACGGTCGTCGCCAACCCCGACGGGCAGGTGCTTCGCGGGCGCTCGGCGCTGGTCCGCTACCTCAACCTGGTCAAGTTCCCGCACACCCTGTTCGCCCTGCCCTTCGCCCTCCTCGGCGTGGTCGCCGCCGCCAGGGTGGCCCAGGTGCAATTCCGGACACTGGCCCTCGCGGTCCTCGCCTTCACCGCGGCGCGGTGGGTGGCGCTCGGCTTCAACATGATCGCCGACCTCCGCTTCGACCGCCAGAACCCCCGCAACCAGGCCCGCGAACTCCCCCGGGGCGGCCTGACCGTGCGGCAGGCGTGGGGCTCGGTCCTCGTCGCCGGGGTCACGTTCTTTCTGGCCGCCGGGAGCATCAACCCCCTCTGTGCCCGGCTCTCGCCCCTGGCCCTGCTCTGGGTGATGGGCTATAGCCTCGCCAAGCGCTTCACCAGCTGGCCCCACCTCTGGCTCGGCCTTTCGCTTGCCATCGCCCCCGTCGGCGGCTGGCTGGCCGTGACCGGCGCCTGGTCGCGGCCCTGGTGGACCCTCGCGGCCGTGACCGTGGCGGTGACGACCTGGGTGGCGGGCTTCGACATCTTCTACTCGCTCCCGGACGAGGCCTTCGACCGGGCCCAGGGACTCCGGAGCCTCGTGGCCCGTTACGGCGTGGCACGCAGCCTCGGCATCGCGCGCGGGCTCCACGCTGTCACCACTCCGGCGCTGGCCCTGTTCGGGCACGGGGCTGGACTTGGGCCCTGGTACTTCGCGGGGGTCGTGGTCGCCGCGGGCATCCTCCTCTACGAGCATTCCCTCATCCGCGCCGACGACCTGCGCCGGCTGGACGCGGCGTTCTTCACCATGAACGCGGTCATGTCGTCTACCGTCTTCGCGTTCGCCCTCCTGGATCTCCTGACGCGATGAGCGGCCCCGCCTGGCCCGGCTACGCACCCTGGGCTGGCACGGTGGCGGCGGCCCGGGAGGAATTCGACCGGACGGCCCGGAGCTTCGGGCTCATCCCGGGCCTGATTCCCCCGGTCGACCGCGAGGACGTGGCGCTCCTGTACTGCTTCTGCCGCCACCTGGACGACGCCGTCGATGACGCCGCGAGCCCAGCCGCCGCGCGCGCCGCCCTCGACGCTGTGGAGGCAGAGTGCGAGGGCCGGGCCGAGCCCCGGCCGCTGGTCGCCGCCTTCCGCGCCGGCGCCGCGCGGAACGGACTCCCCCTGGGCTGCATCCGCCACCTCCTCGACGGCATGCGCAGCGACCTGGGGCTTGTGCGCATCCCCGATGACGATGCCCTCATCCGCTACTGCTACCAGGTCAGCGCGGCCGTGGGACAGATGCTCGCGCCGCTGCTCGGGATCCGGCACCCCGAGGCACTCACCCGTGCGGTGGACCTCGGCATCGGGTTGCAGGTGAGCAACATCCTCCTCGGCGTCAGGGCGGATGCGGCCCGCGGCCGGGTCTATCTGCCCGCCACCCGCCTGGCGCGTGCCGGGCTGACCGCCGCGGACGTCCTTGGCGGTGCCTCCCACGAGCGCCTGCAGCCGGCCCTCCTGGGCCTGGCCCGGCTGGGGCAGGCGTATTACGCGAGCGCGGAACTCGCGGCCTGGCGCACGCCGCTCCGCTATCGTCACGGCATCCTGCTCCTGGGCCGGGTCTACGGCGGCATGGGCCGTGCGGCAGCGAGTCGTGCCGACGCCCCCGTCACCCCGGACCGGCTGGGGCTCGGCGTGCGGCTGTGGCGGCTCATCGAGCTGGCTGGGCTCGCGCTCAACCCACGCATCCTCGGACTCCGCCCGGAACCGCCCCATGATCCGGCACTGCACGCCGCGATCGCCGGCTGGCCGGGCACCAACCCGGCCGCGAGGCGCTAGGCGCCAGGCCGGGGCCCTCCCGCGCGCCGCCATGTTTCCCCGATGGACCTCGGACTGCGTGACCGGACGGCGCTGATCTGCGGTGGCTCCTCGGGCCTTGGCCTGGCCATCGCGCGCGGCCTGCTGGCGGAAGGCGCTCGGGTGGCACTCAACAGCCGCGACCCCGCCCGCCTGGAGCAGGCGCTCGCCGCCCTCGGCGCCGGCGAGCGGGCCACGGCCTTCCCCGCCGATGTCTCACGTCCCGTTGAGGCCACCGCCCTCGTCAATCAGGTGCATGCCCGGCACAGCGGCCCCGATATCGTCCTCTGCAACGCCGGTGGCCCGCCCGCCGGACCGTTCGAGGCGCACGACGCCGATGCCTGGCAGCGGGCCCTCGAGGTCTCGCTGCTCTCCACGGTGCACCTCGCCCGCGCCGCGGTGCCGCACATGCGGGCCGCGGGCTGGGGCCGGATCCTCTGCCTCACCTCCGTGGCCGCCCGGCAGCCCGCGCCGGCGCTGATCCTCTCCACCACGGCCCGTGCCGGGGTGCTGGGCTTCGCCAAGTCCCTGTCGGACGAGGTCGCGGCCGACGGGATCACCGTGAACGTGCTCTGCCCCGGGTATTTCGGCACCGACCGCCTCGCCAGCCTTGCCGCCGGCCGCGGCGCGGCCCAAGGACGGTCCGGCGCGGAGGTGCTGGCCGAGATGGGTGCCGCGGTGCCCATCCGTCGCATCGGCACCCCCGAGGAGTTCGCGGCCGCGGCGCTGTTCCTCGCCTCCGAGCCCGCGCGCTACATCACCGGGACGGCGTTGAGCGTCGACGGCGGCCTCACCCGGTCCATCCTCTGAGGCGCGCCGCCTGCCTCGCGCTGGGGCTCCTCGCCGTGCCGGCCGCGGCGCACGCCCAGGCGGACTCGCTTCCGCTCCAGGCCGTGCTGGCCAACGGATATCGCTTCGCCTTCGCCGAGCGCGGCAACGGGCCACCGCTGCTCCTGGTCCACGGTGCGCTGACCGACCTCCGCTTCTGGAACGCCCAGCTGGACGGACTCTCCGGTGCGGCCCGGGTCATCGCCGTGAGCCGGCGTGGTCACTACCCGAACCCCTGGCGTCCGGAGGACCCCCCGTCCGGCTTCGCCACCACCGCCGCCGACCTCGCCGCGATCATTCGGGCCCTGCGGCTGGAGCGACCGGTGGTCATGGCCCACTCCTGGGCCGCGCCAGCAGCGCTCGAGCTTGCGCGGCGGTTCCCGGGACTCGTGGGCGGGCTGGTGCTGGTGAATCCCGTGGCGGATTCCCTGATCCCCGATCCCGCGCGCCGGTCGGCGGTGGCGGCCGCGCGCCGGCGCGCCTTCGCGGACGCCCTGCAGGTCTTTGATCCGCAGGCCCCGCGGCCAGCCGTGAACCGGCTGCTCGCCGCCTGGTTCGGCCCCGAGGTCACGCTCGACGCCCTGCCCCCCGATACCCGCGAGCGCCTGCTGGCGAACGCGCAGACGCTCCCCGCCGCCGCCGCCGCCCAGCCGCCATTCGCGTGCGCCCAGTTGGAGGCGATCGACCTCCCGGTCCTGCTGCTGGGCAGCGCGGACGGCCCGCGGGAGGAAGGGGAGACCCTCGGGACGCTGGGTCGGTGCCTGCCGCGGGCGCGCCTGCGCACGATTCCGCTCGGCGGCCGCACCCTGCCCCGGTCCCAGCCCGACTCGGTCAATGCGGCGGTGCGGGAATTCATGCAGCCCGCGGCGCCATAGCCCCGGGCGACGCCCAGCCGTTAGCTTTGTCGCCCGTGCCCCCGGACTCGCCGGGCGCCGACTGACTCCCGCTCCCTGCCCATGCGCGCACTCGTCAAGACCGAAGCCGGTCCCGGGATGGTCGTCCGGGACGTTCCCGTCCCGCCCTGCGGCCCCAGCGATGTCCTCATCAAGGTGCACTACGCCGGGGTCTGCGGCACCGACCTGCACATCTGGGAGTGGGATGCCTGGGCCAGCGCCCGGCTCAAGCCGCCGGTGACCATCGGGCATGAATTCGCCGGCGAGATCGTCGAGATGGGCGTCGAGGCCCGCGCCGAGGGACTGCTGGCCATCGGCGACCGGGTCACCGCGGAGGGCCACATCGTCTGTGGGCACTGCCTCCCCTGCCGCACCGGCGACGCCCACGTCTGCCGCCGTACCCGGATCATCGGCGTGGATCGTGACGGCGCCTTCGCCGAGTTCATCGCGATGCCCGCCTCGAACGTCATGAAGCTCGACGGCATCCCGACCGAGATCGGGGCCATCATGGACCCCATGGGCAACGCCGTCCACACCGTCCTCGAGGGCGGTGACGTGGCGGGGAGCGCGGTGCTGGTGCTCGGCTGCGGGCCGATCGGCTGCTTCGCCGTGGGGGTGGCCCGGGCCGCCGGCGCGTCGCTGGTCATTGCCAGTGACCTCAATCCCACCCGCCTCGACCTCGCGCGGAAGATGGGCGCCCACGTCACGCTGAACCCCGCCAGCGACGACGTCGCGGCCCGGATCCGCGACCTCACTGGCGGCGAGGGCGTGGACCTCGTCTGCGAGATGAGCGGCCACCCCAACGGCCACCAGACCGCCTTCAGCGCGGCCCGCCTGGCGGGACGGGTGAACCTGCTGGGGACGCCGAGCCGCACCACCGAGGTGAACTTCGCCCGAGACGTGATCTTCAAGGGGCTCACGCTCTACGGCGTGACCGGCCGGCGGATGTACGACACCTGGCAGCAGATGTTCCGGCTGCTGCGCGCGGGCCAGCTCGACCCCCGTCCCGTGGTCACCCACCGGTTCCGGCTGGAGCAGATGGCGGAGGCCATCCAGGTCATCAAGGACGGGCAGGCGGGCAAGGTCATCCTGGAGATCGGCGCATGATGGACGCACTTGACCGGCGGCTCGCCGCCGACCTGGAAGGCTTCCGGCGCGACGGGGTCTACAAGCGCCTGCTCTACCTCGACAGCGCGCAGGGTCCGCGGGTCCGCATGGAGGGGCATGGTGAGGTCATCGTGCTCTCGTCCAACAACTACCTGGGCCTCTGCGGCGTGCCCGAGGTGGTCCAGGCCGGCAAGGACGCCCTCGACCGGTTCGGCGCCGGGACGGCCTCGGTCCGTTTCATCTGCGGCACGTTCACGGTGCACCGCGCCCTCGAGGCCGCGTGCGCGCGTCTGGTCGGCACGGCCGCCTCGCTCAGCTTCGTCAGCTGCTGGAACGCCAACGAGGCGGTGCCGGGTACGCTGCTCGGCGAGGACGACATCGTCATCAGCGACCAGCTCAACCACGCCTCGATCATCGACGGCATCCGCCTGGCCAAGGCGATCACCCGCTGCCAGACCGCCGTCTACAAGCACGCCGACCTCGCCGACCTCGAGGCGCGCCTGGTCGCCGCGAAGGACCGCCGGGTCCGGATGGTAGTCACCGACGGGGTGTTCTCCATGGAAGGCGCGATCGCCCGGCTGCCGGACATCGCCGAGATCTGCCGCCGGCACGATGCGGTGCTCGTCGTCGATGACTCCCATGCCACGGGGGTGCTCGGGAAGACCGGCCGCGGCACGGCCGAGCACTTCGGCATGGTGGGCGAGGTCGACATCATCACCTCGACCCTCGGCAAGGCGCTCGGGGGGGCGGCGGGCGGGTTCGTCGCCTCTACCCCCGCCGTCTGCGACTACCTCACCCAGCGGGCTCGTCCCCAGCTCTTCTCCAATGCCCTCCCACCCACCGTGGCCGCGAGCGCCCTGGCCAGCGTGGAATACCTGGAGCACCACCCGGAGCGGGTCGAGAGCCTGCGGCTGAATGCGCGCTACTTCCGCGAGCATCTCCTGGCCGCCGGGTTCGCCCCGCTCCCGGGCGAGACCCCGATCGTCCCCGTCATTCTGGGTGAGACCGCGAAGGCGATCGAGATGAGCACCCAGTTGCTCGCCGAAGGTGTCTTCGTCACCGGGTTCGGCTTCCCCGTCGTGCCCCAGGGCCAGGCCCGCATCCGCTGCCAGATCTCAGCGGCCCACTCGCGCGATGACCTCGACCAGGCCCTCCAGGCCATCCGGAAGGTGGGGAAGCGCCTCGGGGTCGTGTGACCGAGGTCACCTCTTCGGCATGTATTCGGGGAAGTGGAGTCTTGTGGGTTCGACCGACTTCAAGTAGTTTGGAAGCTCAACGCTCCAAGCAGAAGCTGGAAAAGCCCATAGCGGCTCTCACGCACTCATCTGGAGGCATCGCGATGCGCATGCTCGGTCGCACCGTGACGGTGCTCGGGCTGGCGTCACTGGCTCTCGCCCCGTCCCTCGCCGCCCAGGTGACGGGCTTCGAGACGTACCGCTGGTACATCGGAGCCCAGGCTGGCGCCACCGTGTTCGAAACAAAGACCCAGACCAATGGCGCGGTCCTCACCGGCGGCGCCCACGTCTTGGTGACCGCCAAGCGCACCGGCCTTATCCTGGCCGTCGAGGAGGGCTTCAAGAAGGACCAGTCCAGCTCCTACGCGGACCCCACCGTGCTCGGTGGGTCCCGTCAGGTGCTGTTCAATGACGTGCGCAAGTACTCCGTCACGCTCGTGGTATTCCCGCTGAACACCATTGCCCAGCCGTACTTCGGCATCGGCGCCGGGTACTTCCACACCGTGCATGAGTACCCGCAGGGCTTCTTCGCCTCCCCGGCAGATGCCGATACGGCCGCCGCCCTGGCCAATCGCCTCGGCGGTTTCGGATTCGCCAGCCTGGTCGGCGGCGTCCAATTCCGGGTGTCACGGATCACGCTCTTCGGCCAGTACATGGTCACCACCGGCGCCCCGAACGACCGCCTGGTCGACACCCCGGCCCGCCGACTGCTCACCGGCCCCACCCACGCCTTCACCGGCGGGGTCCGATTCGGGCTCGGCCGCTCCCGGGAAGGCTCGGACGGCGCCAGCGGAACCAGCGGCGGCGACTAGCGGGCTGGTTGGGGGGCACGCAGGCACTCCACACGAGCAGGGCGGGCCAGGTCGGCCCGCCCTGCGTCGCTTATGGAGCCGGCCGCGAGAGCCAGGCCGAATCACGAAGGGTGAATCGCAACGGCCAGTCACGCGCCCGGGAGATCCCGATCCGGGGGGACGCGACGATCCCTGCGGCACCGGGCTCGCCGGGTTCCACCATCGCCGTGGTCGGGTGGCGGCGGGCGCCGTCGAGAGCTCGGGTGATGGCCAGGGCCTCACACAACCGACCCGGACCGGCGCAGAGCAGGCGGTCGCGGACCGGGCCCCGGCGCCGCCGCATGAGTGGCAGGCCGTCCAACGGCTCCAGCGCACGGAGCAGTACCGCGGCACCCTGGCCGGGCGGACCGGTGACCAGGTTGGCACACCAGTGCATCCCGTAGCTTCGGTAGACGTACCACGTCCCCGCCGGACCGTAGAGCGCCGCGTTCTGGCGGTGCCGGCGGTACCCGTAGGCGTGCGATGCCGGGTCCTCGGCGCCGAGATAGGCCTCCACCTCCACGATCCGGCCACTCGCCCGGCTGCGGCCCTGCCCAACGACCAGGACCGCCCCGAGCAGTTCCCTGGCGACCGTCCTGGCATCCCGCCGGAAAAAGGCAACGGGCAGCGTGGCTGCCCGTCGTCCTCCCTGCATCGCTACTCCTCGGCCTTCTTCTTGGCCCGGCTTCGTGGGGCCGCCTTCTTCTTTGGCGGGGCGGCCTCCCCGTCCTCGGGCGCCGTGGACGCGGCCTTGGCCGCCTTCTTCTTGGCGGGGGCGCGGCCCTTCTTCGCGGGCTCGGCCGCGGGCGCCTCTTCGTCGAGGTTCACCACGCCGATCATCGGGATGACCGCGGAGGCGGAGCCCAGCCGCGTGCCGCGGCGGAACCGTAGCCCACCCCGCACCGAACCGGCATCGGCAGTTCCCGCCGCCGCGGAGGACTCTTCACCGACCGGGGCCTCGGCGGCAGGGGCGGGGATGCCCGGGACGGCGCCAGGGTCCGTCCGCCGGCCGATGACCTCGTAATCGTCCTCGCCGAGCTTCCGCACGTCGGCCACCTCCGCATCGTGGGCCTGCCGGAGGAAGCGGAAGAAGCGGCCGCTGTCGAGCAGCGGGTCCTGCCGCCCGTAGAGTGCCGACATGCGGTTACGGACGGCGTCGTGCCCCGAGGGCGAAGGGAGTTCCGCCAGCGCCCGCCGCAGCAGCTCGAAGGCCCGGGCCAGGGTCAGGCCCTCCTGCTTCGGCGCAGCGGCAGCCGGCGCACGCTCCTCGGCGGGCCGGGCATGCTCCCCGCTGTCCCGCGCCTCGCGCTCGCCACCCCGGCCACGGCCGCGGCCGCGGCGACCCCGGCCGCGACGGCCCCGCCCCTCCTCGCCGGCGCCGGACTCCTCAGTCGCCTCCACGGTTTCCGGCCGAGGGGCCCTGGTGGGAGGCCGTGTCGGGGCCTCGGTGGCCCCGCCGAGCGGCGCGACCTCGTACTGCCCGTTCTCCATCTTGGAGAGCCGGATCAGGCCCTTGTGGCTGGCCTCGAGGACGAACTTGGAGAAGCGGCTGAAGCCGGCGTTCTTCTCGTCAAAGTTCGGGTCGATCTGCTGCATCACCTGCTTCAGGCGGTCGGAGCGCATGACGTCCCCGTCGCGCGCCATGGTCGCCACGGCCTCCTGGACCAGGGCCCAGGGGTCCTTCTGGGCCGACGGGGTGTCCGCCTCCTTGGTGAGGCCGGCCAGGTCGGAGTAGCTGTAGTACTCATCGCAGTTCTGGATCAGCAGGTCGCTGGCCGACTCCCGGATCCCGACCCCGATGACGTACTTGCCGTACTCCTTGAGCTTGATCACCAGCATCGAGAAGTCGCTGTCCCCGGAGAGCAGGATGAAGGTCCCGATCTCGGGGCGCGTGAACACCAGCTCCATCGCATCGATGGCGAGGCGGATGTCCGTCGCGTTCTTCTTGTTGGTGCCGAAGGCCGGGGCGAAGATCAGGTCGATCGACGACTCCGACAGCGGCACGATGTACTGGTGGTAGCGGCGCCAGTCGGCGTAGGCGCGCGAGACCGCGACCTTGCCCTTGATGATGTCGCTGTTGAGGAGGTGCTTCAGTTCCTTGGTGAGGTCCGAGCGGATGCCCAGCGTGACGTTGTCGAAGTCGATCATCAACGCGGCGTTGGGCGCGTGAAGGGGGGGATCCCCCGCACGCAGGTGTCGCAGGTGGGGTGTGGTCACGATCTGTCTTGGGTCTGGGATCGCGGGTGGAGCGCGGGGCGTAAGGGAGGGAGGGCTCGCGCCGCTCACTCCTCCGTGCCCGCCTCCACATCGCGGATCCCGGCGTGGCCGCCACCATGGCGGTCCTGTGCAGGCCGGGATCAGGGAACAAATCTACAGCGGGTGCCCGCCCGGCGGCGAGGGGTCAGGGGGTGACCAGGGCGGCGATCACCCGCTCGCCGGCCCGGCCATCCCAGCCTTCCGGGCGGCCCGGCTGGTACCCGGCGCCCGCCCGCCGGGCCAGGACCTCGGCCACCGCGAGATTGATCCCGGCGCGGCTCGAGGGGATGAGGCGGTTGGTGCCCTCGGTGATCGTCACCGGCCGCTCGGTGTTGGGCCGCGCGGTCAGGCACGGGACCCCGAGGACGGTGGTCTCCTCCTGCAGGCCGCCGGAGTCGGTCAGGACCAGGGTGGCGCGGTCCACCAGGGAGACGGTCTCCAGGTAGCTGAGCGGGTCGAGCAGGGTCACCCGGCCGGCGAGGGCCGACAGCCCGAACTCCCCGATCCGCTGCCGGGTGCGCGGGTGGATGGGGAAGATGACCGGCATCTGCCCGGCCAGGTCGTCCAGGGCGCCGAGGATCTCCCGGAGCAGTTCCGGGTGGTCCACGTTCGAGGGCCGGTGGAAGGTGCAGAACGCGTAGGGACGGCCGGCCACGCCGTGCGCCTCGGGTGCCCGGAGGGCCGCCGCCTTGGCCCGCAGCGCGAGCAGGGTATCCACCATGACGTTGCCCACGAACCGGATCTTCTCTGCCGGCACCCCTTCGGCGCGCAGGTTGGCGTCGGCGTCCCGGCTCGGCGTGAGGAGCCGGTCGGCGACCGCGTCGGTCACCAGCCGGTTGATCTCCTCAGGCATCGCGCGGTCGCGGCTGCGAAGGCCGGCCTCCACGTGGGCCACCCGGACCCCGCGCTTCACCGCCACCAGGGAACAGGCCATCGTGGAATTCACGTCCCCGTAGACGACGACCCAGTCCGGGGCGAGGCGCTCCACCACCGGCTCGAATTCCATCATGATCCGGGCGGTCTGCACCGCGTGGCTCCCCGAGCCCACGCCCAGATTCACGTCGGGGGCGGGCAGTTCGAGGTCGGTGAAGAAGCGGTCGCTCATCGCGGCGTCGTAGTGCTGCCCCGTGTGGACGAGGAACTGCTCGACGCCGCCGTGGGCGCGGCCGGCCCGGAGCACCGGCGCCACCTTCATGAAGTTGGGTCGGGCCCCGACGATGTGCAGGAGACGGGTCATTGCCGTTCGGAGGCGAGCGGAAGGTCGAGTTCGAAGAAGAAGCGGGTGCCCGCCTCGGTGGAGGTCTCGACCTTGAGGGTCGAGCGCATGGCCTCCACCAGCTTGCGGCAGATCGAGAGGCCGAGCCCCGCGCCCGAGAAGGCGTACTCGCCCTGCTTCTGCCGGCGGCGGAACGGCTCGAACAACGTCAGCATGGCGTGCGGCGGGATGCCGCGGCCGGTGTCGCGGACCGAGAACTGCACCGTGTGGCCGGGCCCCTGGTCGCCGCGCAACTCCACGTACCCTTCCGACGTGAACTTGAGCGCGTTGGTGGTCAGGTTGAGCAGCACCCGGGAGAGCGCCACCGGGTGGCCGACCCGGAAGTCCTCCGGCGGCATGAACAGGCGGACCGACAGCCCTTTCTCCTCCGCGATCGGCTGGACGATATCCCGCACCGACTCGAAGATGTCGGCGATGGAGAACGGGAGCGGGTCGAGGTCCACCAGCCGGTCCCCGCCCCGCGCGAGCTCGATCACGTCGCTCGCGAGCGAGGACAGCCCGAACGCGGCGGAGTAGATCAGACCGAGCTGGCGCTCCTGGACGGTGTTGATCGGCCCGCTGCGGGCGCGCTGCAGCGTCTCGGCCAGGAAGAGGATCGACGTCAGGGGTGAGCGAAGGTCGTGGGCCACCTCGACCACGAGCTCCATGCCGTCCGGCCCGCTCAGCCGGTCGGCGAAGTGCTGGGCCCAGTCCGGTTCCAGCGCCCAGTGCACCTTTTCGATGGCGCAGAGCAGCCCGAGCAGGGCGGAGCCGTCGGGGGCCGGCGTGATCCGCTCCGCCTGCCCCATGAGGTGTCGACGGGTGAGGTCCACCAGCCGGCGGGAGAGCACGGTCCGTGGCAGGCCGTCGACCACCCCGGCCTCACCGCGCGCGGCCCGGCCCACGGCGACCGCGACCTGCGTCAGCAGCCCGCGGACTTCCTCCTGCGCCGGGCTGTCCTCCGCCACCTGCTCCCAGTCGGCCCCGACCGCGGTGATCGCCCGGTCGAAGGCGTCCCACAGCTCTGCGGTGATCTCCGTCCCGCCGGCGCGTGCGCAGACCGGCTCGCCGGCGCGTTCCGTCACTCCGCGGACCCCGAGAGATCGTCGCGCTGGAAGTTGTGCTTGTCCATCAGGCGGTACAGCGTGGTGCGGTCGATGTTGGCCAGGCGCGCTGCCTTGGACATGTTGCCGCCCGCCCGCCCGATCAGCCGGGTGAGGTATTCCTTCTCGAACTGCGCCACCACCCGGTCCTTCGCCACGTGGTAGGCCTCATCGAGCACCGGCGCCGCGATCGCCGACTCCGAGGGGTACTCCGATCCGTCCTCGTAGATCGGGATGTCATTGGGCTGGATCATCTGGTCCGGCTCGGCCAGGACCGCCACGTGCTCGATGACGTTCTGGAGCTCCCGGACGTTGCCGCGCCACGGGCGCGACCGCAGGAAGGCGATGCTGGCGTCGGTCAGCTTGGGCAGCCGGTCGCCCATCTGGCGATGGCGCTGCCAGTAGTAGGTCAGGAAGTGATTGGCCAGCAGCGGGATGTCCTCCGGGCGCTTGCGGAGGGGGGGCAGCTTGATCGGCACCACCCGCAGGCGGTAGAAGAGGTCACCGCGCAGAATGCCCTGATTCACGGCTTCCTGCGGGTCGCGGTTGGTGGCCGCCACGTAGCGCACGTCGACCACGGCATCCTGGGTCTCACTGCCCACCCGGCGCACCACCCCGTCCTGGATGACCCGCAGCAGCTTGGCCTGCAGCGGCATCGACATCTCGGTGAGCTCATCGAGGAACAGGGTGCCGCCGTTGGCCGTCTCGAGCAGCCCCGGCTTGTCGCGGTCCGCCCCGGTGAAGGCGCCCTTGCGGTGTCCGAACATCTCCGATTCGAGCAGGGGTTCCGGCAGCGCGGCGCAGTTGATCGGCACCAGGGCGCGGCTGGCGCGGCGGCTGTGCTGGTGGATGAACTGGGCGATGACCTCCTTGCCCGTTCCGCTCTCACCGGAGATGAACACCGAGGCGTCGGTGGCCGCCACTTTCCGGGCCAGGTCCACCGCCTTACGGAACAGCGGGGAGATCCCGATCAGCGAGATCTTGTCGCTGTGCCCGCCCTGGGTGGCCAGCTGCTGCTTGAGGTCGCGGGTCTCGCGCGCCACCATGACGGCGTGGGAGGCCCGGCCGATGAGCACCTGCAGGTGGGTGGCGGAGAAAGGCTTCGGCAGGTAGTCCCAGGCCCCGGCCCGCAGGGCCTCGATGCTGCTGGTCACGCTGGGATTGCCGGTCATC
Organism: Gemmatimonadales bacterium; assembly: GCA_044221045.1. Classification (GTDB taxonomy): domain Bacteria; phylum Gemmatimonadota; class Gemmatimonadetes; order Gemmatimonadales; family GWC2-71-9; genus JADJOM01. The sequence goes on along the minus strand of JBGAPX010000005.1, from coordinate 51,256 downwards.
ACCACGACGATGGTGTCCCGGTTGAACTCGAGCGCCGAACGGAGGATGTCCATCCCCGAGGTCTGCGACATGTACAGGTCGACGAGGATGATGTCGAACTTCCGCCGCTTGACCACCTCCAGCGCTTCCTCGCCGCGCCCGATCAGGGTGACGTTGTAGCCATCCATCTGGAGAACGCTGGCGCAGCTCTCCCGCAGGGTGCGCTCGTCATCGACGATCAGGATCCGGATGCTGGCCTTGACCTCGCCCGGAATGGAGAGGGGATCCCGTCCGCCGGAATCGCCCGGTGGCCCGTCGGGCCGCCGGGGGGTATGCGTCAGCGAGGATCCCATCGGTCACTCCTTCGGTCCGGCCGGGGGGCCCCCGGGGACCATGCAAAACCGCCAGATTCCGGTGTCTCGCGCGGCCTGGGGGGCCGCAAACGGTCGATAGACACCTTTACCTTGCATCCTTGGTGCCACACCCCGGTGCGTGGAGGAGTCAGCAGGATGTTGCACAAGCTACATTCTAGTGCCTTCACCAAGCAACAATGTTGCGCCAGCGCAACACTTCCGGGAATTTCAGCCCGGAACGGGGAGGACCTCGCAGGGTGCAAGTCGTGGCCGGGGTAGCATCTCCCACCGGCTCGCCGCGGTATTGACTTTGCACTAGGCTCGACCGACCATGAGCGACCGTCAGGGTCGTTCGGAACCCACAGCAGACGCCAGGACGCCAATGGCAGGCAAAATCGTCACGTCGAAGAGCGCCGCGCTCACCACCGAACGCGCCGTCGACATCACGCCGTTCCAGGGTCACGGAGCCCCGCTCGGGGCCCCGGAGCCCCGGGAAGAGGGCGTCAACTTCGGCCGCTACATCTCCGCCCTGAAGCGGTACCGGTGGCTGATGCTGCTGATCCTGCTGTTGGGCACGACGATCGGCGTCGTGGCCACGAAGTTCGTGCCGCCGGAGTACATGGCGACGGCCACCATCTGGATCGAGGACCAGGGAGGCCGTTCCGGCCCCCTGCGGTCGGGAGAGCTCTTCAATCAGTTCGGCTACGTCCAGCTGCTGCAGACTCCGCTGGTGTACGAGCCGGTGGTGCACCGGCTGCGCCTGTACGTGGAACCGAAGCAGCTCCGCGACACGCTGCTCTTCATGAACTTCGACATCGACGAGCGCTTCCGCACCGGGAAGTTCACGCTCAACGTGGCCGAGGGCGGCAAGCAGTACACCCTCTTCCGCGGCAGCAAGGAGATCGAGACCGGCCAGATCGGCGACTCCATCGGCCGGCGGCAGGGCTGGATCTGGGTCCCCACCGCGGCGCAGCTGAAGGGCCGCCAGGAGATCGAGTTCAAGCTGGCCGACCCGCGCGTGCAGGTGCAGAAGCTGGCCACCGACCTCCGGGCGCAGATGCCGGAGAAGGGCACCTTCATGCGGGTGTCGCTGGCGGGCAAGGAGAAGAATCGCGTCGCCGGGATCCTGAACGCGATCAGCCAGGAGTTCGTGGACATTGCGGCAGACCTCAAGCGCCGCAAGCTCACCGAGCTGCGGGTGGCGCTCGACTCGCAGGTCACGACGGCCTACACGAACCTGCGCGAGGCCGAGTCGCGGCTGAAGAACTTCCAGATCGCCACCATCACGCAGCCGCGTTCCGGCGCGCTCCCCATCACCCCGGGGCTCTCGAGCACCACCGGGGACGCCACCGGCATCTACACCCAGCAGCGCGTGCAGCTGGACCAGATCCGGCGCGACCGGCAGCAGATCGAGGCCGTGCTGGAGCGGGGCCGCGCGGGCGCGATCACGGTGGACGCCTTCCAGACCATCCCGTCGGTCAACACGGCGCCGCAGCTCAAGCAGGCCCTTTCGGACCTCACGGTGCGGGAGGCGGAGCTCTCGGCGCTGCTGCAGCGCTATACCCCCGACCATCCGATGGTCAAGTCGGCGCAGCAGGCGATCGATCACCTGCGCAACGAGTCGATCCCGCAGTACGCGCAGGCGCTGGTGGATCAGCTCAAGTTCCAGGAGTCCGACCTCGAGGGTCGCCTCCGCCAGGTCGCCACCGAGCTGGCCCAGGTGCCGACCGTCACCATCACGGAGACGCGGCTGACGCGCGACCTGATGGCGGCCGACGAACTGTACAAGATGCTGAACGGGCGGCTCGAGGAGGCAAAGCTCTCCGAGCTGTCGGCTATCCCCGACGTGCGGGTGCTGGACTGGGCAGTGACTCCGCAGAAGCCGGCGAGCAACTCGGCGCCCAAGATCATCCTGATGGCGCTGGGCGCGAGCGTGGGCCTGGCGGTGGGCCTGGCGCTGCTGCTTGACCAGATGGACAAGCGCTTCCGCTATCCGGAACAGGTCTCGAGCGAGCTGGGCCTGCCCATCCTCGGGGCCATCCCCGCCATCAAGAAGACCCGTCGGGGCGAGCTGGCCGCGGAGCAGGCGGCGCAGGTGGTCGAGGCCTTCCGGACGGTCCGGCTCAACCTGGCGCACTCCTACGGCGCCGCCGGGCCCGTCACCCTGACCGTCTCCAGCGCCGGCGCCGGGGACGGCAAGTCGCTGGTGTCGTCCAACCTGGCGGTCTCCTTCTCGGAGGCCGGGTACCGCACGCTGCTGATTGATGGTGACATCCGCCGCGGGGAGATCCACCGGATGTTCGGCGTGGACCGTCGCCCGGGCCTGCTGGACTACCTGACCGGCGAGGCCCCCCTCGACGACATCATCCGGCCCACCAGCCAGCGCGGGCTGTCGGTGATTCCGTGCGGCACGCGGCGGCACCAGGGGCCGGAGCTGCTCGGCTCGGCCGCGATGGCCGAGCTGATGGGGGAGATGAAGGCGCGCTTCGACGTGGTGATCGTCGACAGCCCGCCGCTCGGGGCCGGCATCGATCCCTTCGTGCTGGGCACGGCCACCGGCCACATGGTGATGGTGTTCCGCTCGGGCGAGACTGACCGCCAGATGGCGGAGGCCAAGCTGCGGTTGCTGGACCGGCTGCCGGTGCGGGTGCTCGGGGCGGTGCTGAACGAGATCCAGGCGGATGGGGTCTACCGGTACTACTCGTACCTCTACGGCTACACGTCGGACGAGGAACAGGCGCCGCCGCAGGTGGCGGCGCAATCCAGCGCGAGCAGCGGCGGCGGGGAGTAGGCGGCGGGTCTCAGCCGGCGGCAGCGGCAGGAGCCGGGGCGAATGCCCGGATCCGCTCGCTGCCATCGGCCGCCTGCAGCTGGCGCAGGGCCGAGGTGGCCTGCAGCAGCATCTCCACCGCGTCCACCGGGGACTCGGCGAAGTTCGGCACGGCGCAGTAACCGGCCCGGAGCGGGAGCCGGCCTGCGCCGTTCGCGTTGGCGGGGGCGAGCAGGGCCTCCAGTCGCTCGAACATCTTGACGGCGCCTACCGAGGGGGTGTCCGGCGCGACGACCGCGAATTCGCCGTCGCCCAGCCGGCCGAAGGCGTCCGAGGAGCGGCCCTGGGCGCGCAGCACCTGCCCGATGCGCTCCAGCGCCTGATCCTCGACCTGTGCGTCGGCGGACTCCGGGGCGAAGACCATGCAGGCGAGCGGCTGGTGTCGGCGTGAGACCTCCGCGCCGATCTCGCGGGCACGGCGGGACAGCCCCCGCATGTTGTACAGGCCGGTGAGCTGGTCCAGCAGGCTTTCCTCGCGCAGGCGGTCGGATTCAAGCTTGGAGGCGAGGAAGGTCGCGAGCTTGAGGAGCAGGCTCTCGCCGTCGAGCGGCTGGCCCAGGAACTCCCAGGCGCCGGCACGGTAGGCATCGAGCCGCTGGGCGCGGCCGGACGGGCCTGCCGTGGTGATGATGATCGGGGTCGTGGCGTTGAAGCGCGGATCGGCGCGGAGCTGTCGACAGACCTCGAAGCCGTGGATGTCGGGCATCTGGGCATCGAGGATGACGAGGTCCGGTCGGGCCGTCCGCGCCCGATCGAGCGCCTGCTGACCAGTGTACGCCCGGAGCACCGCGTAGCCGTTCGGCGCCAGGATGCTCTCGAGCGACCGGGCGGACCACTCCTGATCGTTCGCGATCAGGACCAGCGGGGGAGGCGACGCCACGGGTTCGGTCATGGACCCCTCGAGAACCGGCCGACACCTGCCGCCGGCAGTTGCGGCGGTCAAGCAGGGCGGGCATCCCATGCAGCGGAAATGAGTGCGCGGCAGCCGGCCGGCAACGGGACCGGCGCAGCCAGCCGGGACGTGCCGGCCCAGCGCTCGGACAACGGTACGATACGCACGGGTGCCGTGCGGGGCAATACGAAATGCGGCATGAGAAGGCGATTTGCTCGCGTGAGGTGCCCTGCGATGCCGACAGCGCCCCGGCGCGGGGACCGGGGCTGTCAGGATTCTGTGATGCAGCGCGTGGCGCGGATGCAGCGGCCGGTGTAGGCTTGTCTCCACAGGGCCCGGCGCCGCGGATTCCCAAGTTCATCAGGCACAGGCGGTTGCCCACCGCCCGCGGGCCGGAACGAGGCCGTTCAACCTAGCACACGGTGTGCACCGAGAGATTTGACTCCTATGACCTTCGCCAGTCCCTTTCCGTGGTCGGTCGTCCGTCGCTGGTCGGTATGGGCCTTGCTCGTGGCCGCGGTGCTTGCGGGGCCCGTGGCCCTGCGGGGCCAGGAGGAGGCTGATCCAGGCACCTCGGGCCGTCGGCCGGTGGTGACACGGGCACAGCTGCAGCAATCGCTGGAAGCGGCCGAAGCGCTTGCCAACTCCGACGCCTACAGTGCCGGCTTCCGGGAGGCCAAGCGGAACGAGGCGGCCCTGATCCGGGAACGGCTGCTCGAGGGTGATTTTTACGTCGGCGATCAGATCAGCATCACCATGATCGGCGACAGCGGCACCAGCGGGATCAAGGCGATCGGCCCGGGCCGGATACTGACCCTGCCGGGCCTGCCGGACATTCCCATGCGAGGCGTCCTGCGCTCGGAGCTCGAGGCCTACCTCACCGAGCAGGTGGGACGCTACGTGCGGGAGCCGCAGATCAAGGCGCGGCCGACGATCCGCCTCACGTTCATGGGCGGGGTGGGCAAGGCCGGGTTCTACCAGATGGATGCCGACATCATGCTGAGCGACGCGCTGATGCAGGCGGGCGGGATCGGCAACCAGACGGAGCTCAAGGACTCGAAGATCATGCGGGGCGAGGACCAGATCATGGACGGCGACGCCTTCAACAAGGCCGTCACCGATGGTGTCACCCTGGACCAGCTGAACCTGCGGGCCGGGGACGTGGTGGAAGTCGGCATCAAGAAGCCGAGCGACTGGTACAGCACGCTCCGTACGTTCGCGATCATCCCGGCGCTGATCATCAGCACCTATGGCGTCGGCAAACTCTTCGGCATCTTCTAGGCGTGAAGCAGACCCAGGCAGCGGACCGCACCATGGCGACCGGTAGCACCTCGCGCACGGCCCGAGTGACCCCGCGAGAGCGCTGGCTCAAGCTGGTGGAGGAAGTGGAGGATCCGATCGTCCCCCGGACCCGATCGGAGGCGCTCTCGCGCGCGCTGAACTTCAGCCTCGCGCTGCTGGCGATCATCCTCATCGCCCCCTTGCTGCTCCTGATCGCGATCGCGGTGAAGCTCACCAGCCGTGGCCCGGTCTTCTACACCCAGACCCGCATCGGGCTCGACCGGCGCTGGAACCGCGCCCCGCCGCCCGACGGCGAGACCCTCCGGTCGCACGACCTCGGCGGCCAGGTCTTCACGATCTACAAGTTCCGCACGATGTGCGTGAACGCCGAGCACCTCTCGGGCGCGGTGTGGGCCGCCAAGGAAGACCCGCGGGTCACGCCGGTGGGCAAGTTCCTGCGCCAGTACCGGCTGGACGAACTGCCCCAGCTGTTCAACGTGCTGCTGGGCGACATGAACATCGTCGGGCCGCGGCCCGAACGCCCCAGCATCTTTGCCCAGCTGCGCAAGAACATCCGCGGCTACGAGGCGCGCCAGCGCGTCAAGCCGGGGATCACCGGGCTGGCCCAGGTGAACCAGCAGTACGACCAGTGCCTCGACGACGTCCGCAACAAGCTCGATTACGACCTGCAGTACCTGAAGCGCCAGAGCCTGTGGCAGGACATCCTGATCATGCTCAAGACGGTGCCGGTCATCCTCTTCCGCCGGGGTGGGTGGTAACGCCGGGTGGCTGACCCGCTCCCGGCGGACCGCACGCCCGCCCTGGCGCGGGACCCGCGCCGCCTTGCCCCGCTCCTCTTCACCGCCGTCCTCTTCCTGCTCCTCTTCCAGCAGCCGCTCCGGCTGCTCCTGCGGGACTGGTGGAACGACCCCGACGCCGGCCACGGACTGCTGCTCGCGCCCCTGGCGCTGTGGCTGGGCTGGAAGCGCGGCCTGGTGGCGGCGGCACCGCAGCGGGTGCTGGGGCTGGCGCTCCTGGTGGCGGCGGTGGCCGTGCGCTACCTGTCGGGCCTGGCGGCCGAGTTGTTCACCATGCGCGGGTCCATGCTGCTCGCGGCCCTCGCCCTGGTGCTGTTCTTCCGGGGAGTCCGCCAGGCGCTCCACTGGTGGCTGCCCATCCTGCTGCTCGGGCTCTCCATCCCGATCCCCGACGTGCTCACCACCACGCTGGCGCTGCCGCTGCAGCTCCGGGCCTCGCGCTGGGGCGCTGCGATGCTGGAGGCCCGTCATGTCCCGGTGGACCTCTCGGGCAACATCATCCGGCTGCTCACGCCGGCGGGCCAGCCGCTGCGCGACCTCTTCGTCACCGAGGCCTGCAGCGGCCTGCGCTCGCTGACCGCGCTCCTGTCCCTCGGCGTGCTGGTGGGTGGGCTCTGGCTCCGGCATCCGCTCAACCGGCTGCTCCTGGTGGCGCTGGCGATCCCCGTGGCGATGGTCGTCAACGCGGTGCGGGTGTTCCTGACGGGCTACCTGGTCTACTGGGTGGACCCCAAGCTGGGGGAAGGCTTCATGCACCTGAGTGAGGGCTGGCTGATGTTCGTGATGGCCTTCCTCATCCTCGGCGCGTTCACGTGGGTGGTCGCCTGGGCGGAGCAGCGGCGCGCGGGAGAGGCCCAAAATGACTGATTGGATCCGATGGCTGCCGAGCGGGGTGCTCGCGCTGGGATGCGTCTTCACACTCGCGGTGGACCGGCAGCACCCCATGCCGACGGTCCGGCCGCTCGACCAGATCCCCGACACGCTCGCCGGCCGGCCCGGCGTGCGCGCCACGCTGCCCCAGGACCAGCTCGCCGCGGCGGGTGTGTCCACCTACCTGATGCGCCGCTACGAGGGTCCCGTGGCGCCGTTCGAGATCTACGTGGGGTACTACGAGCAGCAGACCCAGGGCCGCACCATCCACTCCCCCAAGAACTGCCTGCCGGGCTCCGGCTGGGAGGCGCTGCAGCAGACCACCGCCGACGTCCCCACCGCCTCGGGCACGTGGACCGTCAATCGCTACCTGCTCCAGAACAAGGAACAGCGCGCGCTGGTTTTCTACTGGTATCAGGGCCGGGGCCGGGTCGCGGCGAACGAGTACCGGGTGAAGTGGGAGTTGCTGCGTGACGCCGCGCTGCTGGGCCGGTCGGAGGAAGCGCTGGTGCGGGTGGTGGTCTGGCTGAACGCGGAGACCACGGAGGAGGTGGCGGCGGAGTGGGCCGCGCGGGCCGCGACCGACCTGATCCCGGGCGTCTTCTCGGCCCTGCCGCCGCGCTGACCCGGCGCCACCGCCCCCCGGGTCAGACGGGGCGGCGGGTGGGCTCCCAGATCGGATTCAGCTCGCCGCGCAGGGCCTTGGTCCAGGCCAGAAACCCCGCCAGGTGGGTGGCGAGCACGAAGCCGCAGAGCGCCACCGGGCGCGGCAGGCGGCGCCCCTCCGGAGCACGGAGGGCCACGATCCCGAGCACGGTCCCCGCCAGAATGAGCCCCAGCATCACCCGCGCCGCAAGGTAGTCCACCGCCAGGAACGCCACCGCCACCGCCGCCACCGGCGCCACCAGGAAGACCAGCCAGCGCACCAGCTTGTGGGACCAGAGCATCCAGGCGAACCGGCCGTAGCGGAACGGGTTCAGGAGATGCCGCTTGAACCACAGGGTCTCCAGGCCTCGCGCCATGGTGCGGACCTTTCGCCGGAATTCCCGCTGCAGGGACGCCGTGCGGGGGACCAGGCAGACCGCCTCGTCTACCGACACCGCCCGGAAGCCCTGCTCGCAAGCGGTCAGCGCCGAGGCGAAGTCGCGGGAGAGCGCGGCGGGTACCAGGGTCTCGTGCAGCTGCAGGCGGATGGCGTAGAAGCACCCGCTGGCCCCCACGATGGACCCGATCCGCGTCTCCAGCGAGCGAACCCACATCTCGTAGCCCACGTAGCCGGACTCTCCCTGGTTGGCCTCGATGCTGAGGTCCCCCACGCTCACGTCGCGGCCGGAGGCGACGCCGATCCCCGGATCCTGAAAGACGCGGATCAGCGGCTTGAGCGAGGTGGGGAGGATACGGATGGTGGCGTCGGTGTTGACCACGATGCGGCCGCGGAGCCGCGGCAGGGCCGCGTTCTCGGCGGCGGTCTTGCCCGAGCGTTGCGCGAGCCGGAGCAGCTCGACGCCGCGATCGGCGTACTCACGCACGACCTCGTCCGTCCCGTCGCTTGACGCGTCGGAGACCACCAGGATCTGCCGGCGGTCGGCCGGGTAGTCGAGGGCCAGCAGGGAGTCGAGCGTGCGCCGGATGGCGTGCGCCTCGTTGTAGGCGGGCACCACGATCGAGATCTCGGGCCACTCGGGGGGATCGGGGTAGCGCGGCGGCGGCGGCCGGAGCGCGCCCCACAGCTTGAGCAGCGCCGGATACACGAGGTAGGCGTACCCGAACAGCAACCCCGGCAGGACCGCCAGGAAGATCCCCGCTTGCGTCAGGAGCATGCCACGTCCCCGGGACGGCGCGCCATCACGGCGCGGTAGAGGGCGGCGTGCCGCTCGAGCCAGGGCTCGAGGGCGTACTGGTGCGCCAGGCGCTCCGCCGCCCGCGCGGCGCGGGCAGCAGCGGCGCCGGGATCGGCAAAGACGGCGCGGATCGCGCCGGCGAGCGCGGCCGGATCCTCGGCGGGGACGAGCAGCGCCTCGGCCTCGCCGACCACGTCGGGGACACCGCCGACCCGCGTCGTGACGATGGGCACGCCGGCGGCCATGGCCTCGAACAGCGCAATGGGCGTCCCCTCGGTGCGCGAACTGAGGACGTAGCAGTCGAACGCCGCGAAGTACCGCCCCGCCTCCGGCACCAGGCCGGCCCACCGCACCCGGCCCGCGAGGCCCAGCGCCGCGGCCTGCCGCTCCAGGGCCTCGCGCTCGCCGCCGGCCCCGATCACGACGGCGGCCAGGTCCACCTGGGCCAGCGCGGCGAGGAGCACGTCGGCGGCCTTCTCCCGCGAGAGCCGCCCGACCCACCCGATGAGCCGGTCGGCGGGGCCGACGCCAAGCCGCGCGCGTGCCTCGGCCCGGTCGAGCGGGAGCGGGCCGCGGGCCCAGGCGTTCGGGATCAGGTGCACCCGGTCCCGGGGGATGCCGGCGCCGACCAGCCGGGCCTCGATGGGACGGGAGACCGCCACCACGCCGGAAAAGCGCCGGAAGCTTCGCAACTGCAGCCGCTCGTAGAGGCGGTTCTTCCAGTCGCCCCCGGTGAAACCGTGCACCGTGCTCACCCGGGCGATGCCGGCGGCACGCGCGGCGCGGCCGGCGATCAGGTCGGCGCGGTAGCCGTGGCAGTGCACCACGTCCGGCCGCCAGTCGGCGAGCACCGACCGATACTGCGCCTGCTCCCGCAGATAGGCGCGGTGCGGCACGGCGTGGCAGAACACCCGGACTCCGGCCTCGGTCAGCGCCCGGAAGGGCTCCGGCAGGTCCGCCCCTTCGTCCAGGACCAGCGCCACTGCGGCCTCGCCGCCCCGGGCCACCCAGCCCCGGGCGTGCATCTGCACGACGCTCTCCAGCCCACCGGCGGGACCGGGGGCCAGCGCATGGAGGACCCGGGGGATCAAGGCAGGCATGGAGCGGCCTTCTGGAGCAAGAGCTGTACTGTCCCGCCGCGGTGGCCACGCCACGGACGCTCCGTGGGGTGAGGCATCTAAGCTACACCCTCCCGGCGGGCGGCTGGAGCCCGGTCGCCAGTCCATGTGCGCCCCCTGCCGCCCCACCCCATGCCCCGCCAGATTCCAATCCGCTCGCGACGCTGCCCCCCGGATGCCCGAGGCCGCCCCCTGCCGACCCGACCCCTCCCCGCATGAGCGCCGATTTCCGACCGGAGACTTCCCCTTCCCTGGGGGACGTCGGGGCGCTCGCGATCGTGTTCGGGTTCGTCGGCGGGGTCCTGGAACTGCTGATCCTGCTGAGTGGCATCTCCTCCGCGAGCGAAGGGCGGCTCATGCTTGGACCGCACCTGGGCTGGATGCTGGCGGTGGCCATCGCGGTCCTGCTGCTCCTCTCGGGAGGCCTGGCCTGGGGCCTGGGCCGGGTGTGGGGGCCGGCGGGGTCGTGGCGTGTGCTGACCGGTCTCCTCGCGGGCCTGGGGGTGCTCTCGGGCCTGCGACTGCTGGATGGCCTGGTCGGGGTCTGGACCGTCAACCTGGTCGCCGCGGGCATCGCGGTGCGGGTGGGTCAGGCGCTCGCTCCCTGGCTGGCCCCACGCCGGCGCGGCCTCCGGCGGCTGGCCTGGGCGGCCACTGTGGCGCTGTCGGTGGTGGCCGGCGGCGTCACCTGGCGGGCACGGCGCGCCGAGGCGCGGGCGGTGGCGGCGCTGCCGGCGGCGGCGGCGGGACGACCGAATGTCCTGCTGCTGGTGCTCGACACGGTCCGGGCCATGAACCTCTCCGCCTACGGCTACGGCCGACCCACGACGCCGGTGCTCGAGGCCCTGGCGGCCCGCGGGGTGCTGTTCGAGCACGCGATCACCACCGCGCCGTGGACCCGCCCCTCGCATGCCAGCATGATGACGGGGCGGTGGGAGCACGAGCTCACCGCCGACCACCTGGTGCCGCTCGACGCACGCTATCCGACCGTGGCCGAGACGCTCGACCGGCTGGGATATCGCACCGGCGGGTTCGTGGCCAACCTCACGCACACGACGCCGGCGGCCGGGATCGCGCGGGGCTTCGCGCACTACGAGGCCCACCTGGTGTCGATCCCGCAGATCCTGGTGAGCGCCAAGCTGCCCGGCCAGCTGTACAAGGCCCTGCCCCTCCGCCGGTGGCTGCCGGAGGCGCGGATCAACTATGTGCGGAAGACCGCGGCCGACATCAACCGGGCGCTGCTGGCGTGGTTGGACGAGGGGGGAGACCGGCCGTTCTTCGTGTTCGCCAACTACATGGACGCGCACGACCCCTACCGGCCCCAGCCGCCGTTCGACACGCTGTTCGCCGCGGAGTCCTATGGGCCGCTGCTGCCCACCCGCTCGGGGGGACCGGGGCTCGACCGCCCGCGCGAGATGCGGCCCTACGACCAGGCCATCGCCTCGCTGGACCACGACCTGGGGCAGCTCTTCGCGGGGCTCGCGGCGCGGGGGCTGCTCGAGCACACCATCGTGATCGTCACCGCGGATCATGGCGAGGCGTTCGGCGAGCACGGCATCTACGGACACGGGAGCACCCTCTACCTGCCGATGCTCCAGGTGCCGCTGATCGTGGCCGGCCCCGGAGTGCCGGAGGGACGCCGGGTGCCGGGGTGGGTCAGCCTGCAGGCGCTGGCGCCGACCATCATGGACCTCGCGGCCCCGGGCCAGCCGCAGCCGTTCCCGGCCGGCTCCCTCGCGCCTGGGTGGGGTCCCGGGGACGCGATCGCGGACACGCTGTTTGCGGGCTCGCGCTTCGCCGCCAACAATCCGGCGTGGTATCCCACCTCGAAGGGCACCCTGCACGGGCTGCTGGCGGGCGGCGAGCTGCTGGTGCGTGAGGCCGACGGACGGCGCGAACTCTTCGACCTGGCGTCCGATCCGCTCACCCGGACCGACCTCGCGACGCAGCCGCCGGGGACGGCCCGGGCGGATTCCCTCGAGGCCGCGCTCACGGCCCACGTGGGCGCGCCGCGCCTCCATCCCGGATACCGGCCGGCCCCATGAGCGCGGCCGCCGACGCGCGACCCCGGGACCTGGTGCTCCTGGCGCTCGGGAGCGGGCTGGTGGCCGGTCTGCTGGAGTCCGCGAGCCAGTTCATCCGCCACGCCTGCTGCGCGGGACCGCTGCCGCTCGGCTGGTTCACCCTGTGGATGCCGGCGGCGGCCAACGCGGCGTTCTTCCTCCTCGTGGGGTGCCTGCTTGCGCTCGTGGCCATGGCCCGCCCGGGCCTCCTCACGCTCCACCGGGCGCTGCTGGTCTTCCTATTCCTGGCCGCCGCCGCCGCGCTGCGCGTGCTCGACGCTTCCCTCTCGGTCTACACCGTGGACCTCCTGGCGCTGGGCCTCGCGGTGCAGGGTTCGCGGGGGCTGGGCACACGCGCCACCAGCCTGCGCCGCGGGCTCCCGTGGGTCGCGGGTCTCGCCGCGGCCCTCACGGCCCTGCTCGCGGCCGGCGTGTCTGGCGGATACTGGCTGCGGGAGCGCCGCAGCCTCGCGACCCTGCCGGCCGCCCGCCCGGGCGCGCCCAACGTCCTCCTGCTGGTGCTCGATACCGCGCGACGCCTCAACGTGAGCGCCTACGGGTACGGCCGGCCCACGACCCCCGGACTCGCCGGGCTGGCGGCGCGCGGCGCCCGCTTCGACAACGCGATGAGCACCGCGCCGTGGACCCTGCCGGGGCACGCGGGGATCTTCACCGGGCGCTGGGCCCATGAGCTCAGCGCCGGCTGGACCGCCCCGCTCGACGACTCGACCCTCACGCTCGCCGAGGCCCTGGCGGCCCGCGGGTATCGCACGGCCGGGATCGTGGCCAACGTCTCCTATGCCGGCCGGAGCGTGGGCCTGGGGCGGGGCTTCGCCCACTTCGAGGATGTGCCCGTGAGCTTCACCCAGGTGGCGCGCAGCGCCGCCTGGACCAGTTGGCTGACCAGCCGGGGCTGGGTGAAGCCGCTGCTGGCCCCCTACTACAAGGGCTACCACCGCAAGACGGCCGCGCAGATCAACGCCGCGCTGTTGCGCTGGCTGGATCGCGGGGGGGGCCAGCCCTTCTTTGCCTTCCTCAACTATTTCGACGCACACGACCCGTACCTGCCCGCCGCGCCGTTCGATACCGCCTTCAGCGATCCGGCCTACCCCGCGCCCCGGCCGAGCCGGCACGGCGGCAGCCACGCCGACGACCGGCCCCGGGGGGAACGGGCCTATGACCAGGCCCTGGCGACGCTCGACCGGGAAATCAGCCGGTTGCTGGATTCGCTCGCTGCGAGAGGTTGGCTGGACCAGACCCTGGTGATCGTGACCGCAGATCACGGCGAGGAGTTCGGCGAGCACGGGCTTTATGGCCACGGGCACACGCTCAACCTGCAGGCGCTGAATGTGGGGGCGATCCTCACGCTCCCCGAACAGATCCCGGCAGGAACGGTGATCACGAAGCCGGTCAGCCTGCGGGACCTGCCGGCAACGGTGCTGGACCTGGCCGATCCGGGTCGGGCCAACCCCTTTCCCGGGGCCCCGCTGGCCCGCTTCTGGCTGGAGGGAAGCGCCGCACCGGACACCCTGTACGTCCAGACCCGACTGGCCCGTAACCGGCCAGTGTGGGACCTGACGAGCCAGGGTGACCTGCAGGGGATCATGGCGGGAGGCCTCCACCTGATCCGGCACCCCGATGGGGGGGTCGAGCTGTACGATCTCTCCACCGATTCGCTGGAAGTCCGTGACCTGGCGCCGCTGGCCGAGCGGAGCGCTGACCGGGACGCCCTGACCGCCGCGCTGGAGCGGGTCATGGGCCCGCCGGTGCGGCGCGCGCCCTGATCGTTACCGAGTCCACCCGAGCGTTCATGCCCCGTCTGCGCCGGTTCCTCGCGATTGCACTGACCACCGGCCTGCTGGCTGGGTTCCTCGAGCTTGCCGGACACTGGATCCGGCACGCGCTGCTTCACGAGTTCCTGTTCCTCGGGGCGGACGTCCTGTGGACGGCCCCGCTCGTCAACGCAGTGCTGTTCCTCGGCCTGGGGTTCGCCTGCTGGGTGCTGGCCCGGTTCTGGTCCCGGATCACCGGCGCCACGGTGTTCGGCGTCGGGATGTTTCTCGGCACCTTCGGCATGCTCTACATCTTCGCGCAGCTGCACCGGGTGGCGGCCCTGGCCCTGGCGCTGGGCGTCGGGGTGCAGGCGGCGCGGTGGGCGGCCCGCCGCGGCGAGGAGCAGCTTGCGGCGGCGACCCGGCGGGCGCTGCCGGTGCTCGCGGGGCTGGTGCTGCTGCTCTTCGCCAGCGTCCGGGGGCGGCAGGTCCTGGCGGAGCGCGCGGCCGTGCGCGCGCTCGGGCCGGCGGGGCTGCGGGCGCCGAACGTCCTGCTCATCGTCCTCGACACGGTCCGCGCCTTCAACCTGGAGCTGTACGGGTACGGCCGGGCCACGATGCCGGCCCTGGCCCGCTTTGCCGCGGGCGGCACGACGTTCGACCGCGCCTTCTCCACCGCGCCGTGGACCCTGCCTTCGCACGCCTCGATGTTCACCGGCCACTGGGCGCATGAACTGCAGGCGGACTGGCTGCGGCCGCTCGAGGCCGGACCGCCGACCCTCGCCGAGGCGCTGGGCCGGGCCGGCTACTTCACCGCCGGCATCTCGGCCAACCTCAACTACGTCTCGGCCGAGGTGGGGCTGGCCCGCGGCTTCGTGACCTTCGAGGACTACGTCCTCAGCCCGGGACTGCTCCTGCGCAACAGCTCCCTGGTCCGGGTGGTCAGTCGCAACAGGGCGGTGAAGCGCTTCCTGGGCGCCGAGGACGCGCTCGGGCGCAAGGGCGCGGCGGACATCAACCGGAGCGCGAGCCGCTTCCTCGACCGGCGGCCGACGGACCGGCCCTTCTTCCTGTTCCTCAACTACTACGACGCCCACCGCCCCTACCTGCCCCCGGCGCCGTTCGACCGGATGTTCGTGCCTGACGGGACGCAGCCGGACCCCCGCCCCGCCCGCACCGCGCAGCCCGGCGACTCCGCGCGGGTGGAGAGGACCGCCTGGGCGGTGAACGCCTATGACGGCGGGCTGGCGTTCCTCGACCGCGAACTGGGGCGGCTGCTGGCCGACCTGGAGCGGCGCGGGCTCCTCGACAGCACGATCGTGATCATCACCTCGGACCACGGCGAGGAGTTCGGCGAGCACGGGCTCTTCGACCATGGCAACAGCCTCTATCGGCAGGCGATGCAGGTGCCGCTCGTGGTGCGTGCCCCGGCGCGCTTCCCCGCCGGCGCGCGGGTGGGCACCCCGGTGAGCCTGCGCGACCTGCCGGCGACCATCCTCGATCTCACGGGGATCCGCGGCGGGCCCGAGTTCCCCGGGCAGTCGCTGGTCCGCACCCTGGGCGACACGCTGCCGCCGGACTCGCTGCTGGGCGGGGTGCGGCGCGCGATCCGGCAACCCGAGTTCTACCCCGCGGCCCAGGGCAACCTCGCGGTGATCACCAGCGAGGGCCTGCGCTACATCCGCAACCTCGACACCCGGGACGAGCGCCTGTTCGACTTCGAGCGCGATCCCCGGGAACTCCACGACCTGATCGCGGACAGCGCCGGGCGCGCCCGGCTGCCCGGGTTCCGCGCGATGATGGACCGCCTCCACTTCCGCCCATGACCGACTCGACTCCCGCGCGCCCCCTCGACGGCGCCCGCCTGCTGCTGTGGACCGGCCTGCTCACCGGGCTGGCGGAAGGCCTCATCCTCACCTTCCGGCGGTTCGTGCAGCACCAGTCGGTGTGGGCGCCGGCCGACGTGCTCTGGATGGCCCCGCTCGTCTACCTCACCGCCGCGGTCCCGCTGGCGCTCGTGGCCGCGCTGGCGATCCGCCTCGCCCCACGCTGGTGTCCCTGGTCCCGGCTCGCGGGCGTGGCGGGCTTCCTGGGCGCGGCCGTCATCTCGGCGGTGCTGTTCGGGGGCGTGCTGCACTGGTCGGCGCACCTGATGCTGGCCGCCGGCGTGGGGTTCCAGGTCAGCCGGCGCGTGGCCCCGCCGACGCGGGCGGGTCGTGGCCTGCCGTGGCTGGCCGCGCTGGTGCTGCTGGTGGCGGTGGGATTCGTGGCCGGGGGCCGCTTCCTGGAGCGCCAGACCGCGCGCCGGGCGGCCGCGCATCCAGGCCGTGGCCCGAACGTGCTGCTCATCATCTGGGACACCGTGCGGGCGGAGAGCCTGAGCCTGTATGGCTACGTCCGGCCCACGACCCCGGAGACGCTGCGCCGGGCCGCGACCGGCGTGACCTTCGAGCAGGCCATGAGCACCGCGCCGTGGACGCTGGGTTCGCACGCGGGGATGTTCACCGGCCGCTACACCCAGGAGCTCTCGGTGGGCTGGCGCGAGCCGCTGCGGACCACGGCGCCGACCCTGGCGGAGGAGCTGGCGGCGCGCGGCTACCGGACCGGCGGTTTCGTGGCGAACCTGGTGGCGGCCTCTCGGGAGAGCGGGCTGGCGCGCGGCTTCGGGCGCTACGAGGACTTCCCGTTCACGGTCGGAACAGCGGTCCGCAGCACGCTGCTGGGGCAGCGGCTGGACCGCTGGCCGCCGTTCTTCCGCGGTGGCATGCGGAAGTACGAGCCCCTCCGCGCGGCGGCAATCACGGACAACTTCCTGGCGTGGCAGGGCGACGGCGGGGGCCCGTGGTTCGCGTTCCTCAATTACTTCGACGCCCACGACCCGTACTACCCCCCACCCGACTACCGGAGCCGCTTCCAGGGGCCGGTGCGGCTCCTCGACAAGTACGATGGCGCCATCGAGCTGCTCGACCGGGAACTCGCCCGCCTCCTCGACACCCTGGCGGCCCGCGGGGTGCTCGACAGCACGATCGTGATCCTGGCGTCCGACCATGGGGAGCTCTTCGGTGAGCACGGATTGCACCAGCATGGCAACAGCCTCTACAGCCAGGTGCTGCACGTCCCGCTGGTGATCTGGGCGCCGGGCCGGGTGCCGGCGGGCCTGCGGGTGAATCGCGAGGTCAGCCTGCGGGACCTTCCCGCCACGGTATTCGACCTGGCGTTCCCGGGCGCGCCGCACCCGTTCCCGGGGGCGACGCTGGCCCGCGCCTGGCGGGACAGCGCGGCGCCCCCCGACACGATCCTCGCCGGCGTGCCCAAGGGCGTGAACACGCCGCCGGAGGAACCGGTGACCCGCGGCAACATGAGCGCGGTGCTCAGCGGCGGGCTGCATTACATCGTGAACGGCGACGGTGCGCTGGAGCTCTTCGACCGCCGCGCCGATCCGGCCGAGGCGAGCGACCTGGGCACTGACCCGTCGCGGCGCGGGACGATGGACACGCTGCACCGCGCGCTCGCGGCCCGGATCCCCGCCGCCTGGCACGCGGATACCGCGCGGGGCCGGGGGCGGCCGTGAGCGCGCGCGGGCCGTCCGCGACGACCCTGCTCCGCCTGGGGCTCTGGCTCGGACTGGTCGTGGGCCTGGTCGAGGGGGTCGAGTGGCTCGCCCTCGGGCTCATCCCCGGGGCATTGTCGTGGCGTACCGGCAACTCGGCGTTTGCCATCTGGATGGCGCCGCTGCTGATGGGGACGGTCGGCCTGGCGCTGGGCGCCCTGGTGGCCCTTGCCGGGGCGGTTGTCCGCGGGGCGTGGCGATGGGACATCGGCCTGGTGGGCCTCGTGACCTTCCCCGGCGCCTACCTGGTGGCCACGCTGCAGGGCCAGGTCTTTTCCGAGGTGGCCGCCCTGCTGCTGGCGACGGGGGTGACCACGGTCGTCCTCCGCTGGTACGCCGCCCGGCGGGACCACCTGCTGCCCCTCTGCCTGCGCACGGTCTTCCCGCTGGTGGCCCTGGTGGCGCTCCTGGCGCTGGTGACGGTGGGCGGGCGCTGGCTGGGCGAGCGCCGTGCCCTCGCGGGCGTGCCGGCGGGACCCGGCCACCGGATGAACGTGCTGCTGCTGGTGCTGGACACCCAGCGTGCCGATCACCTCTCCCTCTATGGCTACGGCCGCCCGACCTCGCCGGCCCTCACCGCCTTCGCGGCGGAGGCGGTGCGCTACGCCAACGCCTCCGCCCCCTCGTCGTGGACCCTGCCGAGCCATGCGGGGATGTTCACCGGCCAGCCGCTGCACGAGCATCGGGCCGGGGTGCTCCGCCGCCCCTACCTCGACCGCCGGTTCCCGACGGTGGCGGAGGCGATGCGTGACGCCGGCTACGGCACCGGCGGGTTTGTCGCGAATACTTTCTGGGTTGGCCGGCAGACGGGGCTGGCGCGGGGGTTCACGCACTACGAGGACTTCTATGGCACCGTGGGCGACGCGCTGGCCCGCACGACCCTGGGCCGACGGCTGGCCTACGAGGTGCTGCCGCGCTTCGGCTGGACGGCGATGCCCGGGCGGAAGTGGGCCCCACGCCTCAACCGGGACCTGCTGGCCTGGCTCGACGGGCTCGGCGGCCGTCCCTTCTTTGCCTTCGTGAACTACTTCGACGTGCACGCGCCGCTGGCCCCGCCCCCGCCCTACGCCGGCCGCTTCGGCGGCGACACGGCCGCCACGACGGCGCGCGAGATCGACATCGGGGCGATCGGGGCCACGATGGAGCTGCCGCCGCCAGCGCGGCTCGACGCGCTCCGGAACGCATACGACGAGTCCATCCTTGCCCTCGACGCCGCGCTGGGTGACCTCTTCGCGGCGCTGCGTGCCCGCGGCCTGCTGGAGACGACGCTGGTGATCATCACCTCCGACCACGGCGAGAGCTGGGGGGAGCATGGGATGATCTACCACGGCCACAGCCTGTACCTGGAGCAGACGGCGGTACCCCTGGTCGTCCGGTGGCCCGGCGGCCGCCACGGCGGGCTGGTGGTCTCGACGCCCGTCGGCGTCACGCAGCTCCCGGCGACGATCCTCGAGGCGGCGGGCCTGGACCGCGGGGCGTTCCCCGAGGCGCCCCTGCCCCTGGAGGAGCGCCCGGGGGTCGTGGTCCAGACCGAACTGGCCCGGCGCTCCTCCGTCCCGTCCAACTGGCCGGCCTCCCGCGGCTCGGTGGCCGCGCTGGTGACGGACAGCCTGCACTACATCGAGGAAGAGGACGGCCGCGCGGAGCTCTACCACCTGGGCCGTGACCCGGCGGAGCACACAGACCTGGCCACCGACCCCGCACAGGCACCGCTGATGGCCACCTTCCGTGCCCGGCTCGCCGAAACCCTCGCGGGCCGCGGCCTGAGCTGGCGCGCCCCCGCGCCACGGACGACTCCATGACAGAGCAGCGCGCGCCGGCCCCGGTCGGCTTCCTCGACGGACTCCTGTTCCTGGTGGGCGCGGGGCTGCTCACGGGATTCCTGGACGCCGGCTGGTATGCCCTGCAGCGGATGGTGCTGCACGAGATCACGTTCATCCCGCCGGAAGCACTCTGGGTGGCGCCGCCAGTCTATGCCGCGCTCTTCGCCGGACTCGGGCTGCCGCTGCTGGCGCTGGGCCTGGTCCGGCCGGCCTGGGCGTCCACCCTGGCACCGGCGCTGGCCCTGGCGCTGCTCACGGCCACCCTGCTGTTCATGTTCGCGGGCAACCGCCTGGCCACCGCCGCGCTGGTGCTCCTGAGCCTCGGGGCTGGTATCCGTGGCGGGGCGTGGGTGGGCGCGCGGTTCGCGCGCCGGCCCGCCGGCTTCCGGCGGGCAAGCCTGGGGCTGCTGCTGCTGGCGCTGGTGGGCGCCGGCGCGGGCCTCTGGTCCCGGCGGGTGGCACCGACCCACGGCCGCCAGGTCCCGAGGCTCCCGAACGTGCTGCTGATCATCCTCGATACCGTCCGGGCCGAATCGCTGAGCCTGTACGGCTACCCCCGGCCGACGACCCCGCGGATCGACGCCTTCGCGCGGGGCGGCGTGGTGTTCGACAGCGCCATCAGCGTGACCTCCTGGACCCTCCCCAGCCACGGATCCATGTTCACCGGGCGATACCACCAGGAGATCAGCACCGACTGGCTGCGGCCGCTCGATGCCGCGGACCGGGTGCTGGCCGAGGCGTTCCGCGACGCGGGCTACAGCACCGCGGGGTTCGTCGCCAACCTGGCTTACACCACGCGGGAAAGCGGACTGGCCCGGGGGTTCGACACCTTCCGCGACTACAAGTTCACCCTGGGCCAGGCCTGGCTCGACTGCAGCCTGTGTGCCGGCGCGACCCTGCGCTACACCGGCACCAAGCGCTTCCGCCGGGACAACGAGCCGAAGACCGGCGCGGAGGTCAACGCCGAGTTCCTGCAGTGGCTGGATGACCGGCGGCCGGAACGGTTCTTCGTCTTCCTGAACCTGTTCGACGCACACGCCCCGCGCCCGCGGATGCCCAAGGACAGTCCCTGGGATGCCGGCAACCGCCTGCAGGACCGGTACGACTACGCCATCAGCCTGACCGACGGCTACGTG
Organism: Gemmatimonadales bacterium; assembly: GCA_044221045.1. Classification (GTDB taxonomy): domain Bacteria; phylum Gemmatimonadota; class Gemmatimonadetes; order Gemmatimonadales; family GWC2-71-9; genus JADJOM01. Next base: position 30,870 of record JBGAPX010000005.1, on the reverse strand, counting down.
GGCGACCTGCTCGACTCCCTGCGGACCCGCGGCCTCCTCGACAGCACGCTGGTGATCATCGCGTCCGACCACGGCGAGCACATGGGGGAGCACGGCCTCAAGGAGCACGGCAACAGCCTGTACCTCCCGGTGCTCCGGGTGCCGTTGCTGCTGCGGGGTCCAGGCATCCCGGCCGGCGTCCGGGTGCCGCGACTGGTGAGCCTCCGGGACCTGGCCGAGACCATCCGGGCCACGGTGAACCTGCCGGGCCCGGCCTTCCCCGGTGTCTCGCTGGCACCGCTGTGGCAGCCTGGCGAGCCGGTGGCGCCCAGCCCGGTGTTCGCGCAGATCATCAAGGGGATCAACACCCCGCCGGCCGACCCGGTCACCCACGGCACCATGAACGCCGTGATCGGCAACGACCTGCACTACGTCCTCTGGGGAGATGGGCGCGAGGAGCTGTACCGCCTGTCGACCGACCCGGCGCAGGACAGCAACCTGGCGGTCCGGCCCGCCCAGCAAGCGGCGCTCGACTCGGCGCGGGCCATGTTGCGGGGATTGCTCACCCCGGGTTGGCAGGGGAGCGCGCCGGTGCCGGCGCCGGGGAGCGCGGGCAAGGGCGGCTCGTGAAGGCAGCGTCGTCGGCGGCACCGGTCCTCGGCGCCGGGCTCCTCGGCCTGACCGCCATGGGCGCGCTCGTGGTGCTCTCGCCGCTCCTCGCCGGTTTCTCGCCCACGCTCTACCTGCAGCGGGACGAGATCGCGGTTCTGGATCGCCTGAGCCAGGGGGTGGCCGCGATCCCGGGCTACGCCGGCGCGATCCGGCTCGCCGCCCGCGGGGCCGGGCCGCTCGCCGACCCCGACCTGCGGATGCTCGCCGTGCTCGGACCGGTGCTCCTGGCCACGGCGGCCATGCTGGCCCTGCTCCGCTGGGTGGAGCGGCAGCCGACCGACCGGTTCCACCCGGGACAGCTGCGGCTGGTGCTCGGCGTGGGCCTGGCGATGGGAGTGATTGCCAGCTGCGCGCTCCCCAGCTACACGGTCGACTTCTGGCTGTCGGTGGCGTGGGGACGCATGTTCGCGGCCGGGCAGAACGCGTACTACCTCCCCTTCACCCCGGCCGCGTTCCATGGGATTCCGGGTGGCGGCTTCGAGGAGACGGAGCGGTTCACCTACGGGCCCCTCTGGGCGCTGGTGAGTCACGGCCTCGCCCGCCTCGCCGGCGACCGCGCGCTGGCCGCGTTCGCGCTCGGCAAGCTGGTGCTGCTGCTCGCGTGGGCCGTGATGGTCGGCGCGCTCACCCGGGCGGCCGGCCGCCGCGGGCCGCGGGCCGCGCTCCGGACGGCCTGCCTGACGGCCTGGCTGCCGCCGCTGCTGCTCTTCGGCCTGGCCGAAGGGCACAATGACACGCTGATGCTCATGTTCCTGGCCCTCTGGCTCGAGGCCGCGGACCGGGGGGACCATCGCTGGACCCCGCTCTGGCTCGCCCTGGCCTGCCTGACGAAACTGGTGGCGGCGCCACTGCTCGGCCTGGAGCTGCTGCTGGCGGCGCGGTCGGGCGCGCTCCGGCGCCCGGCCTACTGGGCGGCCGGCCTTGCGGCGGCGCTGCTGGTGGCGCTCTTCCTCGGGCGGTACTACGAGGGGGCCGGCTTCATGGCGGCCACCGCGGCCATGCAGCGCTGGATCTTCTGGGTGCCGACGACCTTCATCACCGCGGTCGCGAGCCTGGCCGGTGTCCCGGCGCCGGAGCGGGCGGTCGACCTGGCCGTGGCGATCCTCGGGCTCGCGGGGGTCGCCGCGGTCCTGGCCCGGGACCTCCGGGCTCCCACGCGCGAGGGCTGGCTGGCCAGCGCCGCGGCGATCCTCGGCTTCACGCTGGCCACGCTGACCGGGCACGTCTGGCCCTGGTTCGCCCTCTGGCTGGCGCCCGTGGTGGCGCTGGCCTGGCCCGCCCCATGGAGTGCGGTGGCGCTGGTGTACCTGATTCTGGTGCCGGTCCTCGACCTGGCATGGGTGCTCCGGCCCGACTGGAGCCTGCGCCCCTGGCTGGACCTGCCCCTGTACGGGGCACCGCTTGCCTTGACACTGGTCATGCTGGTACGGTCCGACGTCCGTCGTCCCGCCCCGCAGGAGCTCGCATGAGTACCGCCCCGCCCGATCAGGTAGCCGCCCCCCGGGCCGAACGACTTGCCCCATCGGAGGCGCTCGCCTTCTACGCGACCCTGGCCCTCGGTTCCGGGTGGCTCGGCGTCGGCATCCTGGCGTACCGCCGGTACGTGCAGCACTCCTTCACCTGGTCCGGACCCGATGCGGCGTGGATGACCCCACTGTCCTACCTCGTCCTGTACGGCGTCGTGTTCCTGCCGGGCATCGTGTTCTGGCGGCTGCGTCCCCGGCACCGGCACCCGACGCTCGTCACCGGGCTCTTGGTCGGCGTGACTGCCTTCTCCGTGCTGACCGTGATCTTCGGCGACGGGCTGCACGTCGTGGCGCGGGTGCTGCTCTCGATCGGCCTCGCCATCCAGGGCTCCCGCCTGGTGAGCGCCTACAGCGCCGGCATTCGCCGCCACATCCGGTGGGTGGCCGGCGTGCTGCTCGCCGCGGTGGCGGTGGCGGCCGTCCTCGCGTTCCTGGTCCAGCCTTGGCGGGTCCGCCAGCGCCTCGCTGCCACACCGGCACCGGCCGCCGGCGCCCCCAACGTCCTGATCCTGATCCTCGACACGGTGCGGGCCAGCGCGCTCAGTCTCTACGGCTACCAGCGCCCCACCACGCCCATGCTCGAGGCCTGGGCGGCGCGGGGTGTGGTCTTCGACTCGGCCTTCGCGCCCGCCCCCTGGACCCTGCCCTCGCACGGGACGCTGTTCACCGGCGAGCCGCATCGCGCCCTGTCGGTCAGCTGGCTCAAGCCGCTCGACGAGACCCAGCCGGTCCTGGCCGAAGCCTTCGCGGCCGCCGGGTACCGCACCGCGGGGATCTCGGCCAACTTCTTCTACGTGACCGAGGAGACGGGCCTGGCCCGGGGATTCGACCACTTCGTCGACCACCCGCGCACGGTGCGGCAGCTGCTCCTGTCCTCGGTGCCGGGTCAGATGGTGGCCGGCCGGATCTTCGGCCGCTACGAGAAGGAGCGCGAGGCGGATGAGATGGACGCCAACGTGGTCCAGACCCGGCTCCGGCGCTGGATCGCGCTGCCGTCGGACCGGCCCTGGTTCGGCTTCCTCAACTTCTTCGACGCCCACAAGCCGTACTTCCTGCCGGTGACGGGGCACCCCGATTTCGGCGGTAGCCGCACCGAGCGCGACCGCTACGACATCGCCATCTGGTCCATCGACCGCGAGATCGGCGCCCTGCTCCGGGAACTCGAGTCCCAGCGGATCCTCGAGCACACGCTGGTCATCATCACCGCCGACCATGGTGAGCACTTCGGTGAGCATGGGCTCCACGGGCACGCGCAGAGCCTGTACACCCCGCTCCTGCATGTGCCGCTGATGGTGCTCGGTCCAGGCGTGCCGGGGGGCGTGCGGGTCCGCACGCCCACCAGCCTGGAAGATGTTGCCGCGACGGTCCAGGAGCTGGCTGCCCTGCCCAGCCCCCGGTTTCCGGGGCGGTCATTCGCGGCCTGCTGGCGCCTCCCGGCCTGCGGCCGAACCACCCCCGATACCGTCACCGCGGCGGTCCAGGCCAGCCCCGAGCGCCAGGCCCGCGGGCCCAGTGCCAAGGGCCCGCTGGTGGCGGTGGTGGTGGATCGCTGGCACTACATCCAGAACGCGCACGGCCGGGAAGAGCTGTACGACCTGAGCCTGGACCCCACCGAGCGTCACAACCTGGCGCGCGATTCGGCGGAGTCGGAGACGCTGGGGCGCCTGCGCGCCTCGGCCCGGGGCGCCGCGCTCCCCGCCGCCACCCGCCAGATGGGCGGCCAATGACCCAGGCGCGTCCCGCTCCGCGGCTGCTGGACCTGCTGGCGCTGGCCACGGGGCTCGGTGTGGCGGGCGGGGCGCTTGACGTGGCCACGCTCCACCTGCGACTGGCCTGGCTCGGGACGTTCACTGCCCGGAGCCGGGATGTGCTCTGGCTGGCGCCCGCCGGCTACATCCTGGTGTTTGCCTGCGGAGCGCTGCTGCTGGGGCTGGCCGCCCGGTGGTGGCCGCGGCTGCCGGCGATCTGGCTCACCACCTTCGGCGCGGCCGCCGGGATCGCGTACAGCGTGACGTCCCTGCTGCTCGGTCAGCGCCTCCATCCCGCGGCGCTCGGGCTCCTGGCCGTGGGCGCCGGGGTGCAGGCGGCACGCTGGATCGCCGCGCGCGAGGTGGCCTCGCTGCGGCTGGCGCGACGCGCCACGCCGTGGCTGCTGTTGGCGGTCCTGGCAGTTGCCGGCGGGCAGCTCGGGGAGCGGGCCTGGCGCGAACGGCAGGCCGCGCGGCGGCTCCCGGCCGCGGCGCCCGGCGCGCCGAACATCCTGTTCCTGGTGCTCGACACCGTGCGCGCCGCGAGCCTGAGCCTGTACGGGCTCCCGAGGCCCACCTCGCCGACGCTGGAGCGCCTCGGCCGGGACGGCGTGGTCTTCGACCAGGCCCTCGCCCCGGCGCCGTGGACGCTGCCCTCGCACGCCAGCATGTTCACCGGCCGCTGGCCGCATGAGCTCTCCACCGGCTGGTTCCGGCCCCTCGACGGCCGCGATTCCACCCTGGCCGAGGCGCTCGCCGCGCGGGGGTACCGGACCGGCGGGTTCGTTGCCAACCTCATCTACACCGACCACGAGAAGGGCCTGGCCCGCGGCTTCCAGCGCTACGAGGACTTCCCGCTCGGGCTCGCCACGCTGCTGCGCAGCTGCACCCTCACGCGGCGCCTGAGCGACACGCGTGCCTTCCGGCGCCTGCTGGGGACCGACGAGGTCCTCGGCCGCAAGCACGCGGCGGAGGTCAACGCGGAGTTCCTCGCCTGGCAGGCCACCACCGGCCCGCGTCCCTTCTTCGCGTTCCTCAACTACTTCGATGCCCACGACCCGTACCTGCCGCCCCGCGACTGGTTCCGGCGCATCGCCGGCCATGACCGACCCGATGACCTGAGTCCCTTCCGGCGCCGGGGCATGGCCGGCCGGCACGCGGGCATGCCGGCGGTGGAAGTGCAGCTGGAGCGGGACGCCTACGAGGCCGCCATCGCCTGGCTGGACGACGAGATCCGCCAGCTGCTCGAGCGCCTCGACGCCCGCGGGGTGCTGGCCAACACCATCGTCGTGGTAACGTCCGACCATGGCGAGGAATTCGGCGAGCACGGCGTGTACCTCCACGGGCACACGCTGTTCCGGCAGGCCGTGCACGTGCCGCTTCTGGTCTGGGCGCCGGGACGCGCCCCGGCGGGCCGGCGGGTGGAGCGCCCCGTGAGCCTCCGGGACCTGCCCGCCACGCTGCTCGAGTTCACCGCCGCAGGGGGCCGCGGCTTTCCCGGCCGTCCCCTGCAGCGGTACTTCGGGGACAGCCTGCCCGGGCCGGAGGCGCCGGTCCTCTCCGAGGTGCAGAAGGCGGTGCGCATGCCGGAGTGGTATCCCGGCGCCCACGGCGCGCTCCGTTCCCTGACGGATTCGGCCTACCAGTTCATCCAGCACGCCGACGGCACCCACCAGCTCTTCGCGTGGCCCGCCGACCCCGAGGAGCGGTACAACCTCTATCCCACCGCCCCGGGGCGCGCCGTCGCCGACGGCTACCTGGCCCTGCTCCGCGAGGTCGGGGACTTCCCGCCTGACGGTCCCGCCGCGGAGCTGCCATGACGACGCCCGCCCGGAGTCCGCAACGGTTCCTCGCCGGCGTCCTGGTGGCGTCGGGCTTGCTCAAGCTCGTCCTCGCGCTGGCGGTGCGGCACCACGACGCCATCCTGGACGAGGGAGCGTACCTCGAGCTCGCGCAGGGCCTCGCGGCCGGCCGCGGCTTCAGCGGCACCTTCCGGCCACCGGGATACCCCGCCTTCATGGCGGTCTGGCTGTGGCTCGGCCTCGGCACCCTGGGGATCCGGCTGGCCCAGGTGGCCCTCTCGCTGGGCTCCACGGTGCTGCTGCACCGGATCGTGACGCGGGAGGCCGGGGAGCGCGCCGCGCGGGTGGCGGTGCTGGTCTTCGCGTTCGACCCGCTGCTGGTGGCGTTCTCGCACCGCCTATGGTCCGAGACCCTGTTCATCGCCCTGTTCCTCCTGGCCCTGGACCAGCTGCTCCTGGCCGCCCGGGAGCCGGGCTGGCGCCGGCTGGCGCTGACGGGGCTGGTGCTGGGCGCGAGCGCGCTGGTGCGGCCGATGGTCGTCACCTCGCTGCCGTTCCTCGGCGCCTGGCTGCTCTGGAACGCCTGGCGCGAGCACCCCGCCCCGGGCCGCCACCTGGCCCGGCCGGTGTGGCAGACGCTCGTGCTCGGGCTCTCGTGCCTGCTCGTGATCCTGCCGTGGACCGTCCGCAACCAGCGCGTGGCGGGCACGTTCATCCTGATCGACAGCAACGGCCCCTTCAACTTCCTCGTCGGCAGCCAGCCCGAGGCGCGGTTCGTGGACAAGGACGACGTCTGGTCCAACCGCTACGGCCGCGTGGACGGGCAGCCCTACACCGAGCTCGTGCTCACCGACGCCGCCCGCGCCCAGGCGGGCGCCATGGCACAGGCGCGCGCCAACATCGCGGCCGACCCGCCGGCGTTCCTGGCCAAGTGCCTCTGGGAGGCGGGTCACCTCTGGACGCTCGATTCGTTCCTGCTGCGCCACCTGCGGAACGGCTGGTACGGCAAGGGACTCCCGGCGTGGGTGACGCCGCTGGTGACCCTGCTCTCGGCCGGCTTCTACGCCCTCCTGGTCCTCGCTGGCCTCGCCGGCCTCCTCCTCGACACCCGGGCGCCGTTCGCCCGGCTCGCGGTGCTGCTGGTGGGACAGACCGTGCTGCTCTTCGGCGCCACCTACGCCCTGTCGCGGTATTCGCTCACGCTGCACCCGCTGCTCGCCTTCGGCTGCGCCACCCTCCTCGCCGGGCCCGCGCGCCTGGGTGAGCGCTGGCGCGCCGCGGCCCGGCCCGCGCAGGCCGCCTTGCTGCTGCTCCTGCTGCTGGTGGGTTCGGGGTGGGTCCGGGACCTGCCCCTGCTCGGTGACATGCTGCTCCGCCAGGGCGCCGAGCACCGCTTCCGGATGGAACAGGCGGGCGACCCCCAGCCATGACCGGCCTCCTGCTGACCGTCTTCCTGGTCCTGCTCGCGCTCGGCGCCCCGCGCCACGCCAGCGGGCTGCTCAGCCTGCGCAGCGCCACGCGCACCCTCGTCGCGGCCCGCATCGTCGTGCCGACGCTCGTGATCGCCGCGCTCCTGGCGCTCCTGGCCCGGCGGTACCTGGACGTGACGGCCTACGCCGAGCGCACCGTGGTGAGCACCATCGGGTTCCTCGCGCTCTACATGCTCGCGGAGGGACTGGCGCCGCACACGGCACGGCTGGTGGAGTGGCTCGACCGCCGCAGCTTCCTGCAGGTCGCCGGCACCGGCATGGTGGCGAGCCTGCTCGCGGGCTGGCTGGTGTTCGACGGCTTCCCGCACGTGAGCGACGAGGTGGCCTACCTGTTCCAGGCCAAGACCATGGCCCTCGGTCGCCTGAGCCTGCCGCCTCCGGAGCCCCGTGAATCATTCGTCTTCCTGCATACCCTGGTGGACAATGGCCAGTGGTACGGCATCATGAATCCGGGATGGCCGGCCTTCCTGGCCCTCGGGTTCCTGGTCCATGCGCCCTGGCTCGTGAACCCATTGCTCGGCGCCGTGGCGCTGTGGTGCTTCCGCGGGTTCTTCCAGGAGGCCGGGGTCACCGGCCGGACCGCGCGGCTGGCCATCCTGCTGCTCGCGTTCTCCCCGTTCCTCGTGTTCATGAACGGGACCTACATGTCGCACGCCGCGACCCTGGTCCTCTTCGGCCTCTTCTGCTGGCGCTGGGCGCGCCTCCTGCGCCTGGAGCAGCGCCGGGACGCGCTGATCGCGGGCCTCGCCCTCGGCGCCTGCTTCCTGGTGCGCCCGGTGGACACCGTGGCGATCGGGCTGCCTTTCGCCGTGCAGGGCCTGCTCCGCCTGCGCCGCAGTCCGCGCCTGCTGCCGCTCTTCGGCCTGGCCCTGGGTGCCGCGAGCCTCGGCGTCGTGGCCACCCTGGCCTACAACCACGCGCTCACCGGCCACGCCACCATGATGACGGTGAGCCGGTACTTCGAGGTCCGGAATCCGCACGAGCAGTTCGGGCTCGGCTTCGGTCCCGAGATGGGCACCAAGCTGCACGGCGAGGAGTGGCCCGGGTTCTACCCCACCGACGCGGTGGTGGTCACCGCCTACCGGCTGAGCCAGCTCTTCCTCGACCTGTACGGCCTGCCACTGCTCCCGGTCGCCGCGATGGTGCTGGCGGTCCGCCGGCGCCGCGACTGGGACGAGTGGCTCGGGGTCAGCGTCGCCGCGGCCGCCTCCCTCACCGGGGTGTACTTCCTCCACTTCTACCACGGCGTGGCCTACGGCTCCCGGCACCTCTACCTGGCCACGCCGGCCATCGCACTCCTGATGGCCCGCCCGGCCGCCGACTGGCTGGAGCGCGGCACCGAGGAGACGACCCGCCGCGGCCGCGCGATCGTCGCGGCCCTGGCGTGCTTCACCGTGCTCTTCGCCTATCCGCCGCTGGTGCGGGAATACGGGCAGCTGTACCGGGGAGTGGACGGCCGGATCCGCGGGGCCGTCCATGTGGCGGGCGTCACGGACGCGCTGGTGTTCGTCGACGAACATCGATGGGGATGGAAGTTCGCGTTCCCGCTCAATGCGTACCCGCTGGAGCGGAGCCGGGTACTTTTCGTGCGTGATGACCCCGCGCTGAACGCCGAGGTGCGGCGGCGCTACCCGCGATCGCAGTACCTGAGCCTCCGGATCGAGCGGGATGGCCGGGTGAGCCTGGCGCCCCTGCCGGCGCCCTGACGGAAGGAAAGGCCTCGATGTCCCAGCGAACCGTGATCTGGACCTGCCTTGCCCTGATGGCCTGCCTCTCCGGCGACATGGCCTGCGGCGGGGACCCGACCGGCGGCGGGGGCGGCGGGGGCGGTACCGACACGCTCCCGCCCCCGCCCGTCGGCGAGGGGCTGAGCATCGGGTTCGTGACCTATGCCGGCGGCGGCAGCGAGGACATGGGCCGCGATGCCGCCACCGACCCCCAGGGCAACGGATACCTCTCCGGCAGCGCCAAGTCGGCGACCTTTCCGGTGACCCAGGGCGCCTACGACGCCAGCTACAACGGCGCGGGGAGCTACCCGTCCGACGCCTTCGCGGTGAAGCTCACGCCGGCCGGCGCGGAGAGCTGGGGCACCTTCCTCGGCGGACCGGAGTACGAACGCGCCTACGCCATCGAGGTGGATGACCAGGGCTACATCTACCTGGCCGGCCGCGCCGGCGCGGGGTTCAGCACCACCGCAGGAGTGCTGCAGACCACCTTCGCCGGCGGCAACGGCGGCCCCGAGTACGGCCCCCAGGACGGGTTCATCTGCAAGCTCACCCCGACCGGCGCCGCGGTGGTGTTCTGCACCTACTTCGGCAACGGCGACTACGTCCCCATCCGCGACCTCGCGGTGGACGCCAACCACGACATCTACATCATCAGCTCGGATTCGGTCGGCGGGTTTCCCTCGGGCTGGTTTGCGAACGCCTACCAGCCGGCCATCGCCGGCGGCCGCGACATGCTCATCGCCAAGGTCAAGGGCGACGGCACCCAGGTGCTGTGGGCCACCTACCTCGGTGGCACGGGGCAGGAGGCCAATACCAACTCGATCCGGGTCGACGCGAGCGGCGTGTACGTGGATGGCCTCACCCGTTCGGACGACATCCCCACGCCCAACGGCTTCGACCACACCCTCGGCGGGCCGTCGGACATCTACCTGGCCAAGCTGAGCCTCGACGGCACGAACCTGCTGTGGGGCACATACATCGGCGGCAGCGGCACCGAGGACACGGAGACCCACCAGCTGGCACTCGACCCATCCGGCAACGCCATCGTCGTCGGCCCGACCTCCTCCAGCGACCTCGCCACCAGCGGCACCGCGTTCCAGCGGCAGTTCGGCGGGGGCGGGACCGACGCGATGGTGGCCAAGGTGAGTCCGGCGGGGGCCCTGCTGGGGCTGACTTACCTGGGCGGCTCGGGAGGGGAACGGGCGGAAGGGGTGGCGACCGACAGCCGGGGCAACATCTACCTCACGGGGTACACCACCTCGAGCAACCTGCCCACCAACCTGGGGAACACCTTCGCCGGCGGGCAGGACGTCCTGTTCGGCAAGTTCTCGCCCAACCTGAGCCAGCTCCTGGTCGCCGCGGTGGTGGGGGGCAGCGGGGACGACCGCGGCCGGTCGATCATCGTCTCCCCGCAGGGTACCGTGTACCTGACAGGCCAGACCACCTCGCCGAGCCTCCCGGTGCTGGGCGCCCTCCAGACCAACTTCGGCGGGGTAATCGACGCCTTCGTCGTCGGGCTCGACCCCGAATAGCCCACCGTCAGGGGACCGACACGGCCGCCGCGACGGCCCGGAGCGAATCCAGGGCCGCCGGCCCGTAGTACCGGCCCTGCGCCACCACCCCGGCGATCCGGCGCGTGTTGGTGATGTCCGCCAGCGGATCCGCCGACAGCAGCACCAGGTCGGCCGCCTTTCCGACGGCGATGGTCCCGAGGGTCTCCTCCCGCCCCAGGAATCGCGCGGCCTCGCGGGTGGAGGCCTGCAAAGCCTGCATCGGGGTCATCCCGGCCTGCACCAGCAGCGCCAGTTCGTCGTGCAGGCTCGCCCCCGGGAGCCGGGTTCCGCCGGGTCCGTCGGTCCCGGCGAGGATCGGGACCCCCTGCTGGATCATCCGGCCGAGGATCGCGAGCTCGCGCTGGAACAGCTGGTGCGCCAGCGCAGTGTCACCGGCCCAGCGCACATCGGCGGAGGGTTCGCCGCTCCCGAGGCCCGGGAAGCGGTGCAGCGCGCCCGCCAGGTCGGCCGACGGGGGCACGAGACGGATGTCCCGCAGCATCACCAGCGTGGGGACCTGCCAGGTCTCGTGGGCGCGGAAGACGGCGATCACGCTGTCGGTGCGGCGATCCGACTGGGTGGCCAGCATCTCGCGATAGCGTCTCCGGAAGTTCTCCTCCGGGCGGGACAGCCCCACCCGGGCCAGCAGGCGGCGCCACCACCCCTCCTCGGCCAGGGCCTCGGCGCGGATCGCGGTTTCGTCCGCGGCGCACGAGAGCACCACGCCATCCAGGTGCTCGATGCTGCGCTGGCCCATTCGAGCCACGGCGACGGCGCCGAGGTCGATTGCGGTATGCCCCACGACGTTGAGGCCCGCCGCATTGGCGGCCTGGAACAGCCGCAGGTAGTACCGGCCGTCGAGCCCATCCACCTTCACGAAATCGGCGCCGCCCTCCGCCAGCAGCTGCACCGACCGCAGCACATCGGCGTCGGAACCGATCGGGAACGGTGCCCCCGCTGTCACCGGGCTCTTGCCGATCTTGCGCCCCGTGATCACCAGCCGCGGCCCGGGGACGGTGCCGTTCGCCGCCTCCTCACGCCAGCGCCGCAGGATGGGCAGGTCGCCCGCCATGTCGCGGACGCCCGTGATGCCGGAGGCCAGCAGCAGCGGGAAGACGGCCGCCCGATTCCGCTCGAGGCCGCGCACCCGGTCGCTGTCGGGCTGCAGCGGCCGGTTGGCCAGGTGCATGTGCATGTCCCACAGCCCCGGGATCAGGAACTTCCCGCGGCCATCCACGATCGTCGCGCCCCGCGGGGGCCGGGCCGCTGCGGCTGGCGTGATCGCGACGATCCGGTCGCCCGCGATGACCACGGTCATGCCCGGCGCCGGCGGGGCCCCGGTGGCATCGATCACAGTCACGCCGGTGATGGCGAGAGCCGGTCGGGTGGTGTCCGCGACCGCCGGGGCGGCCAGCAGGGGGAGCGCGAGAAGGAGCAGCATCGGGGACCGTCGTTAGGGGCGGGCGGCAAAGGGCACAATCCAAGCCATCCTGCAGAACGAAGCGGGGCCGCGGGCGGCCCAGCGACCGCCAGGCGTCATGGCCCGGAGCCTGGTTCGTAAAGCTTTTCGCGACAACAGGTTAGAATATACCTGCCGGCCGCCTCCTGCAAACCCCACCCGCCGGCTGCCCCTGCCGCTGTGGTCCGGGCCTTGCTGGGCAGGAGGCTTCACTTCAACACCCGCAAGCGGATGCGATCCAAGCAGTTACTGACAGCCCTCGGTGTCATCCTCATTCTCGCCGGCCTGGCACTGCCGGCGGGCAGTCTGGGCACGGCGGCCTCCCCGGTGAGCCTGCACCATGCCACCGACGTGGCCACCGGCCTGTGGATCTTCAAGCTGCTCCTCGTGCTGCACGGCGGACTGCTGCTGGCCTGGGAGCGCATCCCGCGGCTGACGGAGGGCGCGGCGCTGATCTCGCCCCGCAGCCTCGTCCGCGGCAGCGAGGAGCCGGGCTGGGCCGCGTGGGCCGCGGGTGGCCTGGTCCTGCTGGGGCTGGGCCTCCGCCTGCCGGCGCTCGCGGATGGTCTCTGGTTCGACGAGATCCAGACGCTGGTGGAGTATGTTCGGCTGCCGCTGGCCCAGATCGTGACCCGCTTCGACAGCCAGAACCAGCACCTCCTGTATTCCGTCACCGCCCGGCTGGTGGCGGGCGTGGGGGGCGAGAGCGCGGTGACCCTCCGCTTGCCGGCCGTGGCGTTCGGGGTCGCGAGCCTGTGGGCCACGTGGCGGTTCGGCCGCACGGTGGCGGGCTGGCGCGAGGCGCTGCTGGCCACCGCGCTCCTCGCCGTGTCGTACCACCATGTCTGGTTCTCGCAGAATGCCCGTGGCTACACGGGGCTGCTCCTGTGGACGGTGGTTGCCACCGGCTGCTTCCTGCGCCTCCTGGCCGGCGTGTATGAGGACGGGCGCAGACTGGCGCTGCTCTACGGGCTCGCGATGGCACTGGCCGTGTACACACACGCCACCGCCGCGCTGGTGGCGGTGGCCCATGCCGGCATCCTCGCGCTGGTCGCACTGAGGCGGTGGCCGGAGTCCCGCGGCGGCCCGGCCCTGGCCTCGCTGTTCGCGCTGGTGCTCGCCGGCTCGCTGTCCCTGCTGCTGTATGCGCCGGTGCTCCCCCAGTTCGCCGCCACGCTCACCGAACCGTCGGCCTTCCACGCGGAGACCGAGTGGCAGAACCCCACCTGGATGGCCCTCGAGGCCATGCGCGGCCTGGCGGGCGGGCTGCCCGGCGGCTGGGTAGCCCTCGGCCTCGGGGCCGGCGTGCTGCTGGCGGGCCTCGTGAGCTACGCGCGACAGGGCCTCGCCATCCTGGGCGCCATGGTCCTGCCCGGGCTGGTGACCCTGGCCGCGATCATCCTCCTGCGCCACAACCTGTGGCCGCGGTTCTTCTTCTTCTCGGCGGCGTTCGCGGTCCTGATCGTGATCCGGGGCGGGTTCAGCTTGTCGCGGATGGTCTCGCGCGCGCACGGCGCGCGGCTGGCGCTCGCGGGCACGGTGCTGGTGATCCTGGCCAGCGCCCTGACCGTCCCGCGGGCCTGGGGCCCGAAGCAGGACTTTGCGGCCGCCATGCGCTACGTCGACGCGGAGCGCGGGCCGGATGACGCGGTAGCCACGGTGGACCTGACCACCTATCCGCTGACGCGCTATTATGCTCGCGACTGGACCCCGGTAGAGCAGGCCGCGGCCCTGCGCCAGCTGGAGGGCAGCCACCCGCGCACCTGGGTCCTGTACACCTTTCCGGTGCGGCTGGCCGCCGCGTACCCGGACGTCTGGCAGGAGCTCGCCGGTTACCGGCAGATGGCCACCTTCCCCGGGACCGTCGGGGGCGGCGCCATCGTGGTGCTGGCCAGCCGGCCGGCGGCGCCGGCCGATTCCGCTTCCACCCCGAGGACCGCCGAGTGATCGAGGACGTCTACGAGGATGCCGCCGGCGTCCTGCCCCACGCCGTCTCCGTGGTGATCCCCGCCTACAACGAGGGGGCGCACGTGGCGCAGCAGGTGCGCGACGTCGACGCGGTGCTGCGGCAGTCCGGCTGGACCTACGAGATCATCGTGGTGGACGACGGCAGCCGGGACAACACCGCGGAGGCGGCCGATACCACCGGGGCGCGGGTGCTCCGCCGGCGGCCCAATCGCGGCTACGGCGCGGCGCTCAAGCTGGGGATCCACCGGGCGCAGTACGACTGGATCCTCATCACCGACGCGGACGGGACCTATCCCGTGGCCGCGATCCCGGTGCTGCTCGCCGCGGCCGACCGCAACGCCATGGTGGTCGGCGCCCGGACCGGCGAGACGGTGCAGGTCCCCCTGGTGCGGCGCCCGGCCAAGGCCTTCCTGCGCTGGCTCGCCAGCTACCTGAGCGAGCGGCCGATCCCGGACATCAACTCGGGGCTCCGCCTCATGCGGCGGGACCTGATCGCGCGGTACGAGCACCTGCTCCCCAACGGCTTCTCGTTCACCACCACGATCACCCTGGCGGCGAACTGCAATGGCCACCCCGTCGAGTACATCGCCATCGACTACCACTCCCGGAAGGGCCAGTCGAAGATCCGGCCGCGCCACGCCTATGACTTCGCGCTGCTGACCTTCCGCACCATCATTTACTTCAACCCGCTCAAGGTGTTCATCCCCCTGGGCGCGGGCCTGGCCGTGGTGGGCCTCGGCAAGCTGGCCTACGACGTCTACAAGGACAATCTCTCCGAGACGGTGGTCCTCTGCTTCCTCGGCGCGCTGATCGTCTGGGCCGTCGGCCTGCTGGCGGACCAGAACGCGCGGATCGGGCTCAAGCGATGAAGGTCTGGCTCAAGGTCGTCGTCAGCGTCGGCCTGCTCGGCCTGCTGGCCTGGGTGCTGCCGTGGCACCAGGTCGAGGAGGCGCTCCGCCGGCTCTCGCCGGGGATGTGGGCCGTGGTGCTGCTTGGCTTCGTGTCCGGTCACGCGCTCGGCGTGCTCAAGTGGCGGCTCTTCGTCAACGCCGGCCACGCCGCCCTCCGGGTGGGCGACGCCGCCCTCTGTTACGGCGCCGGCCTGTTCGCCAACCTCTGCCTGCCGAGCATCGTGGGCGGGGACGTGCTTCGCATGGCGCTGGCGGGCAAGTTCACCCGGCGTCCCGAGGCCGCCTTCCTGGGCGGCGTGCTCGATCGCCTCACCGACATGATCGCCATGGCGATCCTCGTGGCCGGGGGCGCCCTGTTTGCCCGCGACGACCTGCCCGGCTGGGGCGAGGGCGTCTTCACCGTGGCGCTGCTGGTCGGCTTCGTGGTGCTGGGCTTCTCGCTGCCCTTCGTGCTGCGGCGGCCCCTGCACCGCTGGCCCCGGAAGCTCCGCCGGCCGATCGGCCGCACGCTGGTCGCCCTGCGCCGGCTGGTCCGCGACCCGGCGCACGGGCTGCAGGGTCTCGGCCTCTCGCTCACCATCCAGGGCGGCTTCGTCCTGCTCAACGCCTGGCTGGGCTATCAGCTCGGCATCCGGGTCCCGCTCTCGGTCTGGTTCCTCGTCTGGCCGCTGGCCAAGATCGCGGGCCTGATGCCCATCAGCCTGGGCGGCCTGGCCGTGCGCGAGACCACGCTGGCGGCGCTCCTCACTCCCTTCGGCGTACCCTTCGCGCTGGGCGTGGTCTGCTCGCTGCTGTGGCAGACCGTGCTCATCGGCGGCGGGCTCATCGGCGGCCTCGTCTGGCTGGTGCTCAGCCGGACCCGCCAGGGGACGGTCGACCGCCCCGGCGCCATCATTCACCAGGTGACCCATCCCGGGCATGGCTGAACCCCACATCGTTGTCCTGGGCGCCGGCCCCGCCGGCGTCGGCGCGGCCTGGCGGCTGCGGCAGACCGGCAAGGCACGGGTGACCGTGCTGGAGCAGCACCCCGTCGTCGGCGGCAACTCCGGCAGCTTCGAGGGCACCTTTCAGCGCCTCGACTACGGCAGCCACCGGTTGCACCCGGCCTGCGAGCCGGAGATCCTCGCCGACATCCGGCGCCTGCTCGGGCCCGACCTGCTCGACCGGCCCCGCCATGGGCGCATCCACCTGCGCGGGCGCCTCGTGCACTTCCCGCTCAAGCCGGTGGACCTGCTGCTGCGGCTCGATCCCGCCTTCGCGCTGGGGACGCTCGGCGACATGGCCCGGAAGGCGGTGGGCGGGAAGGCCACCGAGGGCGACACCTTCGCCTCGGTGCTGTGGGCCAACCTGGGCCCCACGATCTGCCGCGACTTCTACTTCCCGTACGCCCGGAAGATCTGGGGCCGCCCGCCCGAGGAGCTCTCGGGCATCCAGGCGCGGCGCCGGGTCTCCGCCGGCTCGTTCGGCAAGCTGGTGAAGAAGGTCCTGACCGCCGTCCCGGGACTCAAGCCCCCCGGCAGCGGGCGGTTCTTCTATCCCCGTCGCGGCTTCGGCCAGATCAGCGAGGCGTACGCCGAGGCCGCCCGCGGGATGGAGGCGGAATTCTGGATGGAAAGCCGGGTGGCGGGGCTCACCCCGCCGCCGGCGGCGGGCGGGAAGTGGACCGTGCAGGTGGACCGGAAGCAGGGGCCCGCGACCCTCGAGGCCGACTACGTCTGGTCAAGCATCCCCATCACCGCGCTCGCGCGGGCCATGGGCGACCGCACGCCGGCCGAGGTGCGCGCCGCGGCGGGCCAGATCAGCTACCGGGCCATGCTGCTGATCTACCTCGACCTGCCGGTGGACCGGTTCACCGAGTACGACGCGCATTACTTCCCCGACGCGGGCATCCGCATCACCCGGCTGTCGGAGCCCAAGCACTACGCCGATCGGCGGGACCTCCCGGGCCGCACCACGCTGTGCGCCGAACTGCCGTGCGAGGTGGATGACGCGACCTGGAAGCTCGATGACGCCGCGCTCGGCGCGCTGGTCGCCGAGGACCTGGCGCGCGCCGGCCTGCCGCTCCCGGCGGCACCGAGCGCGGTCTACACCAGGCGCCTGCGCCAGGCCTATCCGGTCTACCTGAACGGCTACGAGGTCCCCTTCGGCGTCCTGGACCGCTGGGCCGACGGGCTGCCCCAGATGATCAGCTACGGGCGGCAGGGGCTCTTTGCCCACGATAACACCCACCATGCGCTCTTCATGGCCTACTCTGCCGTGGACTGCCTGGAGGGTGGCCGGTTCGACGAGTCGCGGTGGCAGGCGTTCCGCGAGGTATTCCGCACCCACGTGGTCGAGGACTGACCAGGACTGTTGCGCCAGCGCAACACGCGACGGTGTCGAGCCACACTATCGCTGGTCCGACCCCGGGAATCGGGGACGGGGTTAGAATACCGGTCGACGTAGTCGGAGAACCGCTGAAGCATCCTTAAGCTGGCGCAGGGCATGAGCTTTGCTCCCTCTGGGAGTGAATCCCGCCCTGCCGTCCGGCCGCACCGAGTGAGGAACTGGAATGAACCCGATCAAGCGCATTGCCCGCCACGCGCGCCTGACGAGCTACAGCTATCGCGACATGGACAGCCCGCCCTTCCTGGTGCTGTTCATCAACAGCATCTGCAACATGAAGTGCGAGCACTGCTTCTACTGGACCAGCCTCAACAAGAAGGACGACCTCTCCAAGGAGGAGATCTTCGCGCTCTCCGACTCCCTGGGGCAGATCGAGAACCTGAACCTCTCCGGCGGCGAGCCGTTCCTGCGCAAGGAATTCGGCGACATCTGCCGCAAGTTCATCCGCACCAACGGCGTCAAGCAGATCTACGTGCCGACCAACGGGTACTTCACCGAGCGCTGCATCGCGGCCATCCGCGAGGTGCTCAAGGAGCCGACGCTCGACCTGTTCGTGGCCGAGATCTCCCTCGACGGCATGCCCGAGTTCCACGACAAGTTCCGGGTGGCGCGCCACGCCTTCAAGAAGGCGATGGAGACCTACGACGCGCTGGTCGAATTGCAGAAGGAGGACCCGCGCGTGCGGGTGCACTCCATCTCCACCGCCACCGACGTCAACATGGAGGAGATCAAGAAGCTCACGACCTACCTCTATGAGCGCTGCCCGCAGATGGACCACCACAACCTGGCCATCATCCGCGGTGACCGGAAGAACCCGACGCTCAAGGGCCCGAGCCTCAAGCAGTACGAGGACCTCTACGAGTACATCCGCCGCCTCTGGGCGCCGCGGGAGGAGGGCCGGATGGGCTCGGCGGTGGAGCCGATGCTCCAGTGGGCCAAGACCGAGTCGGTGAAGCAGGAGCGACAGGTGGTGCCCTGCAAGGCGGGCAAGATCAGCGGCGTGGTGTACGCCAACGGCGACGTGGGCGTCTGCGAGATCCACAAGCCGATCGGCAACCTGCGGCAGAAGACCTTCCCGGAGATCTGGCACTCGGCGGAGGCGAAGGCGCTCCGCGCCTCGATCGCCCGCAAGGAGTGCTGGTGCACCACGGAGGTCTTCATGTGGTCGAGCATCGTGTACCAGCCGCTGCCGCTGCTCGAGGCCACCATCAAGGGCAAGGTGTGGAGCAAGCCGCTCCCGCTGCACCCGTCCGAGCGCCTGCCGGTGAGCCTGGCGGACGGCCCGACTCCCGGCGGCGAGCCGGAGCCGGCCACCGCCGAGGAATCGGCGTACTGATCGCGCGATGACCGGAGGGCTGGCAGGCGCGCGACGGCCCGGGGGCCTCGGACTCCCGGGCCGTCTCTTCCTGACGGTGGCGCTGGTCTACGCCATCCACTTCGCGCCCAACGTGGTGCGCGAGACCTACCTCGCCATCGCGCTCGGAGAGTGCATCGGTGCGCGTGGATCGCTACCTGGGGCTCCACCCCGACCTGTTCGAGATCCCCGGCCGCGGCGCCTACATCAACAACAATCCCGGCGTCTCGCTGCTGGCGGCGGTGCCCTATGCCGTGGCCTCCCCGGCGATCGAGGGGCTGCTGCGCGCGGTCCCGAGTCTCGCCGCCCCCAAGCCGCCCGCCACCTACGAGGACCCGCGCCCCAATCGGACCCGCTTCATGAACGAGATGCGGGCGCGCGGCCTCGACGTGAAGCTTGGCCTTGCCGCCGCGGCCATCCACCTGCTGTTCAACGTGCCCCTCGGCGCCGCGGCCGCGGTGCTGGTGTTCCTGTTCCTGCGGGCCCGGCTGCGGGATGAGCGGACGGCCCTCTGGATGGCGTTGCTCTTTGCGCTCGGGACCCCGGTGTTCTTCCGCTCCGCCTTCCTCAACCAGAACCTGGCGCTGGCGTACTGCGCCCTCGCCGCCTACCTGGCGCTGGCCTGGCACGGCGCTGAGACCACCCTGGACCGGCCCCTGCCCCGCGGTCGGGTCCGCTGGGCCGGGTTTGCCCTGGGGCTCGGGCTGCTGTGCGATTACTCCGCCGCGCCGCTGCTGCTCGCCTTCGGCCTCTGGCTGGTGGGGACAGGATGGCGGCGCGGCGGGCCTGCACTCGGAATCCGCCAGGGGGCCGACTTCACCCTGGGCGCCGCCGGGCCGATCGCCGCCCTGTTCGTCTACCAGGCGGTGGCCTTCGGCAGCCCCTGGTTCCCGGCCCAGCGGTACATGCCGGCCACGGAGCTGAGCACCGACGGCTGGAACGGGCTGCAGGTCCCGACGGCGGACCTGCTCTGGCGCAACCTGCTCGACCCGCGCTACGGCCTGCTCATCTCCTGCCCGATGCTCCTCGCCGCGCTGCTGGCCCCGCGGTACCGCGGGCGCCCGGGCGCGGCGGGCGGCGCGGAGCTGGTCCTGCTGCTCGGGGCGAGCGTGGCGCTGTACCTGTTCTGCTCCGCCGTTTCCTTCGCCGCGCTGCAGTGGAACACCGGGGTCCGGTACCTCGTGCCGGCGGTGCCCCTGCTGTTCATCGCCCTGGTGCCGGTGCTCCTGCACCTGCCCCGCGCCGTCACGTGGCTGCTGGTGGTCCCGACGGTCACGATCGCGTGGGCCATGGCGATGACCCGCGAGAACATCTTCACCGCCCTGCTCCGCGTCTTCACCCTCGGCCCCGAGCTGCCCTGGCACACGGTGCTCCAGAAGACCGCGATGGCCTACCTGCCGGCGCTTGCCCGGGGCGGCACCCCGCTCATGGTATTGCTCCTGGTCGGCGTGATCCTCTGGCTCCTCTGGCGCGACGCGCCCTTCGCCCCCGCCGGCGACGCCTGATCCATGACCGAGCCCCGCGTGTCGGTCCTGGTCTGCGCCATCGCCGGGGCGGACCACCTGGCCCGCTGCCTGGAGCTGGTGCTGGCGCAGGAGGGGCCCGCGCCGTTCGAGATCCTGGCCGTGGCCGACCCGAACCTCCCCGGGGTCGCCGAGCTGGCCCCGCGCTTCCCTTCAGTGCGGATCATCCGCAACGAGGGCCAGAGCACGCCGATCGAGATCGCCAGTCGTGCCCTGCGCGAGGCCACCGGCGACCTGCTGGTCCTCACCGAGGACCACTGCCGCCCGGCACCCGACTGGCTGCGCCGCCTGGTGGCGGCCCACGCCCCGGGGCGGGCCGTGGTCGGCGGCGCCGTCGAGACCGACCACGCCGGCAGCACCGTGACCTGGGCGTTCTACCTGGTGGATTACTTCCGCTACATGCGCCCGGTCGCCACGGGTCCCGCCCCCGCGCTCACGGTCTGCAACGTCTCCTACCGCCGCGAGCAGCTCGAGGCGGTGCGCGACCTGTGGCGGGAGACCTTCCACGAGACCGCGGTCAACGCCGCGCTGGCGGCCCGGTTCGGGGTGCTGTGGTTGGAGCCCGAGGCGGAGGTGCGCACCCGGCGGCGGGTCACCTTCGCCGACGCGGTCTATGAGCGATATGCCTTCGGGCGGATGTTCGCCTGCAACCGGAACCGGTTCGGCGGCTCTCCGGCGCGGCGGGCCGTGTACGCCGGCCTGGCCCCGCTGCTACCCCCGGTCATCATGTGGCGGATGGCACGGCGGGCGTTCCGCTCCGGGGCGGCCGCGCGCATGTACCTGCGATCGCTCGGGCCGCTACTGGCCATGGTGGTGGCGTGGACCTGGGGGGAGTGGCTGGGCTACGTGACGGACGGGCCACCCGCGCACGTGAACGCCGCCCCGGAACTGCGGGCGGCGGCGCGGGAGACCGCGGGCGGAGCACCGGCGCGGCGCTAGGCGCGCCTCCGCCCCAGCCGCCAGCCGAGCACGGCACCGGTGAGCAGCACCAGCAGCCCCGCCAGGACCCGCTTCACCGAGAACATCGCCGCCCACCGCTCGCTGGCGGGCACCGGCACCGGCTCGAGCATGGCGGTGTACCGCGCCGGCGTGAACATCACGTTGCTGAACTCGCCGAAGGTCCGCACCGCCACGTCTACGGCCGGGCCGTCCACGCGCACCACCAGGTAGGTGTCGAACTGCGAGGAGAGCAGCCGGCTCTTCTCGAGGTTCCGCAGCGTCTGCAGCTGGGTGCCCGCCTCCATGCTCGACTGCACGTACCGCACGCTGTCCCGCGTGACCCAGCTGAACTTGAGCGGGCCCAGGTCGCCGCCGAAGACCCAGCGCACGCCCGCGGGGCCCAGCAGCGGGTGCACGTCGCGGTACCAGGTGGCGGTCGAGTCCCACCAGAACAGGTGGTGCATCAGGATGAAGGACTGCGGCCAGGGCCCGGACTCGCGGAGCACCCCCTGGAGCCATGCCAGCGGCGCCGAGTCGAGCGCGGTGGGCCGGACGAACGGGTTGTGGCGGGTGTCGCCGTCCGCGGGGACCCACGGACTGGGCACGAAGATGAAGCGGCTGCCGTGGATCACCTCGACGTGCGCCGGCGGCCCGTAGCGCCGGACCCAGACGTCCCGGCTGGGCAGGTCGCTGATGTCATGGTTGCCGGGCGTCCGGTAGACCGGGACGCCGAGGGTGGCGAGGGCGGAATCGAGCTGGTCCCACTGCCGCTCGATCACCTCCGTCCGCGCGGGGTTGTGGTCGATGTCCCCCCAGATCAGGTCCCCGTTGATGACCACGAACGCCGGCCGCTCGGCGCGGACCCGCTGCAGCAGCTCGGGCAGCTTGGGGCTGAGCTCGCCGTTGGCGCCCCCCCGAACGTGGCCCATCACCACAAAGGTGTACGGAGCCTCGCGCTGGGCGGCGAGTGGGGCGGCGAGGGCCAGCGCCAGCGCGCCCGCCAGGAGTGGCCGCCTCACGGGTGCTCCAGTGCCGGCGCCGGGCGCGCCGCCATGACGGGGGGGCCCGGCTGGCGCACCAGGCGCCACCCCCGCAGGTGGAGTTCGCTCGGCTTGAGGTCGATCCAGCCCGTCTTGGTGGCGACCTTCTCCACCCGTGGCGAGGGCGTCGCCCGGAGCCGCAGGCTGGTGTAATGTCCCGGCGGGAGCCGCACCGCCGACAGGCGGAAGAGCATCGGGTCCCCGGTGAGGTCGAGCGGCTGTGCCTGGCTGCCGCCGCTCCCCTCGACCTCAACGGCGGCGCCGGTCAGCTCGGCGGTCGAGGCCTCCACCACCACCACCCACTCCTCCCCGGGCGGCACCGTCCAGTCGACCGTCCGCGCGATCGTGCCGGGGCGCGATTCCACGCTGAGCGTCAGGATCGACCGGCGCTTGGTGAGCCGCACGACGTTCGCCTCGGCATGCCAGCCGTCGGTGTAGTCGCCGAAATCATCCTCGAATTCCTGCGACCCCAGCAGGTCCGGCTGGTGCCGGGGCTCGAGCCCGGGCACGAGGCCCGCGGTGTCCGCCGCGGCGGGGATGCCGTACAGCGCGTAGAGCCAGCCCAGCCCCGCGCGGGGAGGCGCGGCGGCCGCCGGGCGGGCGACCCAGGCCGTGCCCGCGCCCACCGCGGTGTCGAGTCCCAGGTTGTCGGCCAGGGTGAGGCGGGAGAAGACGTCGCTCTGGATCCCGAGCTTGTTGCCGTCGAAGACGTTGTTGGCCACCGTGGCCCAGGCGCCGCCGCCGTAGCGCCAGTTCTTCCGGTCCTGGTAGACGCCCACGCCATTGCGGACGAGCTGGTTGTTGATCACCACCGGCGTGGACCGGTCCTTCACCTCCACGCCCCGCTTGCAGCCCTCGATGTAGTTGTTGAACACCAGGGGACTGCTCGCCTCCCCGACGGACACGCCCTTGTCGCCCGAGGCAACGATGTGGTTGCCGTAGACCAGCGGGGTCGAGGTCATCAGGTCGACGGCATCGCCGCCGGTGTTGCGGAAGCGGTTGTACGCGATGATCCCGGTGGAGATGTCGAGATCCACCGCGTCGGAATTGGCGTTGATGAACTCCGAGCTGTCCAGCACGAACTGGCTGTGCAGCGCGTGGAAGGTGTCGTCGCTGCGGACGTTCTGCTCGAAGGTCACGTGGCGGAACAGCACCCGGTTCACGCGATGCAGGTTCACCATCCCGATGTACTCCACCCCGTCCTGGAACCCGCCGCCACCGTAGAAGAACCGGGTCCAGGTGATGGTGGTCCCGTCCGCGCCGTGCCGCAGCGCGGAGAAGGTGCCCCAGGGCGTGCCGGGAACGTCGGGGATGACGTTGATGGGCCGCTCGCGGGTGCCCTGCATCAGGATGGGCCCGCGCGAGACGACGTTGACGTCGGGCCCGAGGCGCAGCGTGGTGCCGGGCGCCACGACCAGGGTATCGCCTTCCGGGATCCGGACCGACTCGGTGAGCCGCATCGTGCCGCTCCACCGGTGCACGGTGTGGCTCGGCCGCGGGAAGCTCCATGGGCTCCACGAGCGAGTGGCCGGGATCGGTTCGCCCGCGGTCCAGGGCGTGGGCTCGACCGCTGCGCCGGTGACGCGGTTGACGAGCGTGGGCTGCGGCTCGCCCGCGACCCCGCGCACGAAGATCCGGTAGTCGAGGCGACCGGGCCGGACGCCGAGGGTGTCCGTGCGCCAGCCCGGGTAGAGCTCCACCGGGGTGGCCGGGGTGAAGCGGCCGGCGGCGACGCGGCCCGGGACCGCCGGGTCCGAGGGGTCGAGGAGGCCGTTCCGGTTCCGGTCGAGGAAGACCGACGGCGTCCCGCCGCCGGGCAGCTCGATGCCCGTCAGATTCACGCCGACGTAGCCCCGGAGGTCCAGGTCGAGGATGGCGGTGCCGCCCTCCCGGCCATGGGCCACTGCCACCGGGGCCTGGTCCAGCCAGCGGCGGAGCTCGGCGGCATTGGCCTTGAGGAGTGCCATCGCGTGGTCGGGGTCCCCGACGTCGGGCACCAGCCCGGCGCGCAGCTGGTCGTACGCGATCGCGTCGGGGTAGCGGGTCACCACCGCCCGCAGCAGGCTGTCGGCGACCTGCAGGAAGTTGCCATCCAGCCGGTCGCGCACCTCCCGGAGGATCCCGTCCACCAGGAACGGGTCACGCAGCAGCGCCCGGAACACCGGGCTCAGCCGCTGGTCCTGCCGGGTCAGGTCGAGGAGCCGGGTGTCCCACGGGATCGGGTGCAGCATGCCGGTAGACGGATCCTCGTACCACATCTGGTTGTGGATCGCGTCCATGTGGTAGGGATCGCCGGCCAGCAGCAGGTAGGCGAGCAGCCGGGCCAGCTCGGCCCGGTCGAGCCGGTTCATCAGGCTCAGGTGCCGCTCGAAGGTCGTGCCGTTGACGTCGGTGAGGAACCGCTCCAGCTGGCGGGTGCCCGGCCCGGTGGGTCGGTCGTTCATCGCGACCCGGTTCCAGATGTACGGGTTCTGGAAGACGTCCCGCGGCAGGCCCTTGAAGTAGTCGCTTCGCTCCGCAGCGTCGCCCCGGAAGATGTTGCCCGGCATCCGGTCGAACGGACGCAGGAACGACTCGTCCACCGGCTCGATGAAGCGGTACAGGCCGGAGAACCGGTTGTTGATGAACACCGGCACCACCGTGGTGCTCGGGGCCAGCAGGCCGAACTCGCCGGCGAGGCGGTTGGCCAGGTAGGCCTGCAGCGGATCCTTGACCGAGAGCCCGAAGGCGCGGTAGCGCTTGAAGAACTCCTCGCGCGGGGTCCGGACGGTGATCGTGTGCTTGTCGGTGGACCAGTGGACGCTGTTGTCACCGCGCTTGCGGAGCTTGACCGGGAGCGTGCTCCCGTCGAGTGCCAGCTCAGCGTCGGTCCACACCCCCCAGCCCAGCTGGGGATCAGTCCACATGCGGGTCCAGGTGTCACTCGGCAGGGCCAGGCGGACGATGCCGGCATCCTTCCGCCCGGCGTCGAGCCGGCGTTCCACCCGGAGGAGCTGGGGCAGGTTGCGGAAGGCCCGCACCCGCGCGTCGAAGCGGGACGCGACGGAGGAGCGGGCGGACCACCAGTCGTCGAACTGGATGTCGCGCCGGAACGCCGCCGCCGCCGACCAGACGAGGTAGACGCCGAGCAGCAGCGGCACCGCGGTCAGGAAGACGGCGTCGAGCAGCCGGAGCGAGCGCAGCGGCCTCATCGCAGCAGCTCCTGCTCGTCCCGGCGGCCCGGCTGGCCCTCGGTGGCCCACTCCTCCTGCCCCAGCACCGAGTCAGCCAGGCCGGCACGGGGGACCACGTCGAGCCGGTCGCCGGCGGCCGCGAGGCCGTCCCAGTCGAGGAGGTTGCGGTAGGCCGCGGCGACGCCCTTCCACAGCGTGTTGTCGGCCGGCTTGAACAGGCGGAGCGTCACCTTCACCCGGTCGAGCGGCGTGACGCCGGCGGGCAGCGCGACGGCGAGCCCGTCCCGGCCGCGGAGGCCGGGCGCGAGCGCGAGCGGCCGTTCGGCACGGGCGCCAGCCCGGCCGGCGACGAGCGCCGGGACCAGGGTCACCCGGTCGATGGCCAGCGCCATCGCCCGCGCGCGGAAGTGCAGCGAGTCTCCCGCGGCGCCGGGCGGCAGGGTGAACTCCACCTCCTGCGGGAGGCCCGTCGCGTTGGCCACCAGCGTCACCGAGTCGCCGCCGAGGCGGAGGGTCACCGGCTGCATGAGGAAGGCGTCCAGGTACACCTGCCAGATGCGCCGCACCTCGGGCCACTCGCCCCGGGCGCCATAGTAGGCCACGTAGCCGCGCATCGAGGGCATGTGGCTCGGGTGGATGGCGAGGACCGCAGCGTAGGCATCCTTGGCCTCGGGGGCCAGCGCCCAGCCGCTCAGGAAGCGGTCCGAGACCAGGGCCAGCGCGTAGTGATTGCGGTAGTTGAGCGGATCGAACGCGGCGAGGGCCTGGGCGGCTTCCAGCGCGCGGCCCTTCCGGCCGAGGTGGGTATAGGCGGCGGCGAGCGCCAGGAGGAGCCGCTCCTTTTCCTTGTCCCGGCCGTGCCGCACGTCGTGCGCGGGGAAGTCGCGATTGAGCGCCGCCAGCCGCGCCGCGGCGAGCGCGTAGTCGCCGGCGGCCAGCAGGCGCTCACCGTCCTCGAGCCGGGCGGTCCACCGGGCCTCGGAGGCGCGCACGCTCGCCTCCACCCGGCCGAGCAGCCAGTGCCGGGACGGCGGCAGGACGAGGAGCGCCAGGAACCCGGTGACGAGCGCCACCCAGGTCCAGGCCACGGCCCGCTCGTGCCGCCGGAACCCCTCCCGCCAGGCCGGCGGGAGGAGGGGCTGGCCGGTCATACGTCGATGTTTTCCTTGCCCGTCAGGAGCGCCACCTTGCCGCCGCGGGTGACGCCGCGGAGCTCGCCCAGGAACTTCGCCTCGTCGGCGTCGGGCTTGAGCTCGAGGGAGTAGATCAGCTCCAGGGCGGCGCCGTCACGCAGGGTCTCGACCGAGAGCAGCGCCTGTTCCCGGGCGTAGCGGAAGAACAGGTCGTTGAAGGCGGTGTGATACTCGACCTCAGGCGGCACGTGCAGCTTGAGCAGCTGCTCCCGGCTCACGGTGGCGCCGATCTCGAACCGCGACAGGAAGTAGACCATGAACGAGGCGGAGAGGGTGAAGATCACCGCGGTCAGGTAGAACCCGGTGCCCACCGCCATTCCCACCGCCATCGTGAGGAAGATGAACGCCACGTCGCGGGAGTCCTTCACCGCGTTGCGGAAGCGGATGATGGACAGCGCGCCCACCAGCGTGAACGCCCGGGCGATGTTGCTGCCGATGATCAGCATGATCACCGCCACCGTGACGCCCATGATGATCATGGCGTGCACGAACGACACCGAGTAGGACAGGCCGCGGTGCGTCTGCCGGTAGATGTACGCCAGGATCAGGCACAGGCCGAAGCTCAGGAACAGCGCCGCGAAGGTCTCCGCGACGCCGAACCCGGACACCCCGCCGCCCGATGCCTGCCGGATGAATTCGTCCACAACGCCCCCAGGAAGAGTGGTGCTCCGGGCCCCTCGCGGCCCGGGCCGGACTACGTCAGCTGATGGCCGAAGAACGCCTTGTCCACGGCCGTGCAGTACTTGGACATGCGCACCATCGACAACTCGTGCCGTCGGGCCACCTTGGAGAACCAGACCGGGGCCCGATGGTTGTACTTGACCTCGAGCACCGTCACCCGCGGGTCCATCACGTACTGCCCGGTCTCGAGCGGCTGCCCCAGGTCGAGTGCGGTGGTCGAGTACTGGATCCGGGAATCGAGGGTGATGCGGAGCTCCGGGTCGAACGCGCCGAACAGCGCCCGCCGCCGGTACAGGACCGCCATCCGCGGCGCGAGGTGCAGCCGCTCGATCATCAGGACGGCCTCCGTACCCACCGGGTCCTCCCCGACCGCGTCCCAGTTGGGCCGACCTCCCACGGGGAAGGCCTCGCGCAACCGGGCCAGCGGCCAGCTGGCCCGCCGCTTCTGGACCGTCCGGTCCTCCCGCTGCTTCACCTCGATCATGACGTCCTTGCTGTCCCCGTACCGCCGGAACCGCAGCTTCCGGCGGAACTTGAGCCCCTCGACCTTCTCCCAGAACAGGCGCCAGTCGGCAGTATCCCAGTAGATCGACAGAATGCCATAGCCCCGGCCCGCCAGGTCGTGGGGGTCGGGCGTGGTGTATTCCCCGAGTTCGCGCAGGAAATCAGGTACCCGGCGGGTCGCCACCAGGTACTTCACCTCGAAGCGGTTGAGGGTCGCGGTGTACGTCGGCATGCCGCTCGTCGCGAGAGAGGTCTTCAGACTCGAAACCGGACCGGAAAACAAGGCAAAACCTATGCCGCAGAATGACTTGACCCGTATCGCCAGGACTCAGACGGCCAGGGTGGGCCGGCCGCCAGCCCGTACCTGGATGGCGCCAGTCAGGGCCAGGACTCCGAGGTAGGCCACGCCCCCCGCGCCCACGCGGACCAGCACCATCGCCTGCGGCAGCGCCAGGACCGCGGCCGTCATGCCCGCCAGCGCCAGGCCGGTCCGCCACAGCCGCCGCGCCGGCGGCAGGTCGAGCCCCTGGCGCCGGATGGACCCGTAGGCCAGCCCCAGCCGCGCCGCCTCGGTGGCGACCCCCGCCCAGGCCGCGCCCGCCAGTCCGTACCGCGACACCAGCACGGCCGTCAGCACCAGGTTGAGGCCGGCGGCCCCGGCGGTCAGGCGCAGCACCGTTGATTCCCGGCCGGTGGCCTGCAGCACCATGATGGGGACATCGCGCAGCACGCAGAGCGGCAGCGTCCACAGCAGGATGCCGAGCGGCCGGCCGGCCGGGCCGTAGCCGGGCCCGTAGAAGAGGCCCGCGATCTCGCCCGCGAGCAGCGCGCCGCCGACGGCGATCGGCAGGCTCAGGGTGAGCACCTGAGCGGCGGCGGTGTGCGCCACGCGGCGCTGGGCGGCCGGGTCATCCCGGGTCCGGGTCAACTCCGGCAGCAGCGCCAGGCTGTACGCGATGCCCACGTTGAGGAAGAACGTCACGAGGGTGTAGGCGGCGGTGTAGTACCCCGCGGCCGCGGCCCCCCGCTGGGTCCGCAGGAAGATCAGGCCCGCGTTGAAGATGAAGATGCCGAGGAGGGCGCTGGCCATGAGGGCCGCGCCCCGCGGCACCAAGGGAGCTACCACGGTCCGGTCGAGCCGGACCGGCAGCGCCTGCCCCGCGCGACGCAGCGCGAGCAGCCAGAGGAGGGCGGCGCACATGTCGCCGGCCAACTGCGCCAGGGGCACCCGCGCCACGTCGCCCGGGCCGTGCACCAGCGCCACCAGGAGCGACGCGAAGAGGGCCTGTCCCGTGACGGTGCCGAGGGCCGCGGTGCGGGTCTGTCCGAGCCCGATGTGGGCCCAGCGGGTGCCGAGCGCCACGGCCGTGCGCGTCAGGGGGGGGGGGGCCACCCCCGCCGCATCCGGCGCCGGCAGGAGCGCCAGGCTGAGCGCCACCGACGCAGCGATGAGGCCGGTGGCGAGCAGGAGGCGGCTGGTGAGCAGGGCCGGGAGAGCGCGGGACAGGTCCTCGCGCCGGGCAGCGACCTCGCGCACCCCGAGGCCGAGCTCGAGGCCCCAGTCTACCACGCGATTGAGATAGAGGGTGAGTGCGCTCGCGACGCCGACGACGCCGTACATCGCGGGGCCCAGGCGGCGGGCCGCCAGCACCATCGCGCCGAAGGCGAGGAGCCGGGCCAGCGCTTCCCCGAGCCCCAGGGCCAGGAAGCCCCGGGCCACGGGGCGGTCGGAACCGGTCACGACGGGCGGCCGCCCCGCCCCGTCAGGGGCGCGGCGTGGCGGGGAATCCCAGCTGCAGCCTGGCCTCGCGTCGGCTCAGCTCCTCGAAGAGGCGGTCGGCGGTGAGCTTCTGCGCTTCCGCGTTGGGGTGGTAGTCCCATGGCGCCACCCGGTACCCCGGTTCGCTGAGCACGGGGTACACGCCGCGGCTCAGGTCGATCAGGTCGAACCCGGCGTGGGCCGCGGCATCGCGGGTGATGTCCATCGGGTCGACATCGTCGGTCGGCGGGCGCAGCAGCAGCACGATCGGCTGGTGCCCGGTGGCCCTGGCGACGCCGGCGATCCGGGCATAGGTGGAGTCGAACAGCGCCTGCCGGTACGGCCGCATGCGCCGCTGGAATTCCGCCTCGGCCATGTGGGGGGTCACCCCCGAGGCCTGCACCGCCTGCTGCACGAAGGGATAGGGGATCGCGTACCCGGAGTCCACTACCCGCTGCAGGTGCAGCACCACGGTTCGGGCGTCCTGGGCGTGCGCCGAGACCACGATCAGGTCCGGCTGGAAGGCCATCACCCGGTCTTCCAGGACGAACAGCTGCTGGATCACGCCGATGCCGGGGATGCCGAAGTTGAGGATCTCGAACCGCCGGTAGCGCTGGCCGGCCACCTCGAGGTTGAGCCGCCGCTCCAGCACCGCCTCGAAGGTCTCGCCGTCGCCCACGCCGGAGCCCATGATGTCCGAGGGGCCGAGGAGGGCAATCCGATAGGTGCTGCCCGGCTTCACCTGCTCGTAGTCCTGGTCCCGCATGCCCCAGCGGTTCATGGTCAGGGGCCGGCCCTTGTGCTTGGGCAGGAAGACGCCGGGCCGGTTGTCGGCCATGAGGAAGTCCCGGCGCGGCAGGAACGCCTCGGTTTCCTTGAGTTCCACCCAGTCGAGCGGCTTCTGGATGCGCGACTCCCAGGCCTGGGTGTCGAAGCGGGCCACGTCGAGGTTCTCGTAGTAGCCGCGCTGCT
The DNA here is from genome assembly GCA_044221045.1 of Gemmatimonadales bacterium. Lineage (GTDB taxonomy): Bacteria > Gemmatimonadota > Gemmatimonadetes > Gemmatimonadales > GWC2-71-9 > JADJOM01. The sequence continues at coordinate 512 of JBGAPX010000005.1, read as the reverse complement.
CCAGCTGCTGGTCGCGCCGGTTGAGCCGGGTATCCTGCACCAGGGCCACCACGCCGTTGTACTCCGGGCCGAACGCCTCGCGCGTCACCGGCAGGCACAGCGCCATCAGCCCGCAGGCCATGGCGGCCTGCGGCGCCAGCGACCGGGCGTAGTCGAGGGTGCCGAGGCGGGGCTGGTCGGGGCGCACCAGGTCGGCGGGGCCCCAGGGATAGCCGCCCACCAGCGTGAAGCCCACGATGATACCCGCGAGCAGCAGCACGCCCTTGAGGTCGACGTTGAGCGCCGGGCGCCAGATGGAGAGCCATTCGGCGAAGGTGGCCGAGCTCCACAACGACCACAGCGTGCACATGAGCAGGAAGAACCCGGCCGTCTTGAGCCCGGTGCCCAGGCTCCAGCCGCGGCGCTTGAGGCTCTTCACCTTCGGCGCCCGCGACTCGCGCAGGGTGAGCACCGCCACGGCCACGCCCAGCATCAGCCAGAAGACGAGGTCGGTGAACCGGAGCGGGAAGCTC
>JBGAPX010000106.1:0-12326 GCA_044221045.1 Gemmatimonadales bacterium | reverse complement strand
CATCGCGTGGCCCGTCGTGCGTCCGGCCCCGAGGCTTGCCCTCGGACGGGCTTCGCCGTCGCCCACACCGGCCGCAGACCACGGCAGGGAGGCACCGCCGCCAGCCGCGAGTTGGGCCCGTGGGACTCGCGGAATCGGCAGAGCGGGGTGAATCTTCACGCAGCAGGGGGGCGGATCGGGTCTGGTGGCCTGGCCGGTCTTCAAAACCGCGACGGAGGTGCCTCTGGCGGCTCCGGTGGGTTCGATCCCCACACGCTCCCGCCACCGTCGGCCGCCCGGGGCACCCCACGTGGGTGCCCCGCGGCGCGTATGGCGGCCGGCGCCGAAAGCGGCCACATTCCCGGTATCGTGAAGACCATCCTCGTGGTGAATCCCGCCGCCGGCCGCGGCCGGGCGGGGCGGCGGGCGCCGGAGGCCCGGGCGGCCCTGGAGGCCCCCTTCGGCAGCCTGCTGCAGATCGAGACGACAGCACCGGGCACCGCCGTGCAGCAGGTGCGCGAAGCGGTGGAAGCCGGGGCCGAGCGGGTCATGGTGCTGGGCGGCGACGGCACGCTGCACGAAGCGGCCAACGGCCTCCTGCGGGCCAACGTGGCCGAGCGCCCGCCGATCGCCATCCTCCCGGCCGGCACCGGCAACGACTACGCCAAGATGGCCCGGACCCTCGGGGTGCCGCTCCGCGAGGCGGTACGCCGTCTCGGCCGCGGGACGGTGCGCCGCTTCGACGTCGGCGTGGCGTGGGACGAGTATTTCCTCAACTCGGTCGGGATCGGCTTCGATGCGGAGGTGGCGCGCGTGGTCAGCCGCTGGAAGCGGTTCACCGGGCTTCCCGCCTACCTGGCCGCCGTGCTGCAGGTGCTGTCCCGGTTCGAAACCCTGGACCTCACCGTCGAGACCGACGGGGGCAGTTTCCGGGACCGCCTGCTGCTGCTCGAGATCGCCATCGGCCCGTGCGTCGGGGGAGGCTTCCGCCTGACGCCCGATGCCCAGCCCGATGACGGCTGGCTCGACCTCTGCGCCATCCGGCAGAAGTCCATGGGTGCCATCCTGGCCCGGTTGCCGCTCGTGATGCTCGGCAAGCATACCGGGCTCAAGGACGTACGGATGCTCCGGGCCACGCAGGTGTCGGTGACCGGCCACGCCGGCCCGCTGCACGCGCAGTTCGATGGCGAGTTGCGGGAGGTTGCCGGGACCATGAACGTCCGCCTGGAGGCCGGGTCCCTCCCGGTACTGATCGCCGCATGAACCCGCGCGCCTTCGCCAGCGACAACAACGCCGGGGTGCACCCTGAGGTGCTCGCGGCCCTCACGGCCGCCAATGCCGGCCACGTCCGCAGCTACGGCCACGACGCCCTGACCGAGCGGGCGCGGGAGCTCTTCCGCACCCACTTCGGCCCCCGCGCGGACGCCTGGTTCGTCTTCAACGGGACCGCGGCCAACGTGCTCGGCCTCGGGGCGGTGACCCGCCCATACCAGGCGGTGATCTGTTCCGACGGCGCCCACATCCAGGTGGATGAATGCGGCGCGCCGGAGCGCATCGCCGGCTGCAAGCTGCTGCCCGTCCGCTGCCCGGACGGCAAGCTGCGCCCCGCGGACCTCCCACCGCTCCTCCACGGAGTCGGCGATGAGCATCGTGTGCAGCCCCGGGTCCTCTCGCTGACCCAGGCCACCGAGCTGGGCACCGTCTACTCCCTCGAGGAACTCCGGGCGCTCGTCGCCGCGGCCCACGGCCACGGCCTGCTGGTGCACCTGGACGGCGCCCGCCTGGCCAACGCGGCGGTTTCGCTTGGGGTGCCGTTCGCGGCCTGTACCACCGACCTGGGGGTCGATCTGCTCTCCTTCGGTGGCACCAAGAACGGCCTGCTCGGCGCGGAGGCCGTGGTCTTCCTGCAGGGCACTGGCGGCGAGGCCATGGCCTACCTGCGCAAGCAGGGCATGCAGCTCGCGAGCAAGATGCGGTTCCTGGCCGCGCAGTTCGTGGCGCTCCTCGACGGTGACCTCTGGCAGCGGAACGCGGCCCACGCCAATGCCATGGCGCGGCGCCTGGCGGACCGGGTCCGGGACGTGCCCGGCATCACCATCACCCAGCCGGTCCAGGCCAATGGGGTGTTCGCGCGGGTGCCGCCGGTTCATATTCCGGCCCTGCAGGCATCCGCGTATTTCTACGTCTGGAACCCCGAGCAGGACGAGGTCCGCTGGATGACCGCCTGGGACACCACCGAGGCCGATGTCGATCGGTTCGCCGCCGCAGTCCGGGAAATCGTGCGATGAGGCGCGCCTGGAGCGCGGCCGTGCTGGTCGCGGCGTGCGTGGGGGCCGGGGCCACCCGGCTGGTGGCGCAGGCGGACAGCGTGGCCCCGCCACCCGCGGCGCCGGAGAGCGTGCTGGTGGCCGCCGTCACCCCCTCGGGCGACACGCTCTACGCCCGGGCCCCGGTCTCGCCAATGGGGGCCCTCTGGCGGTCGATCCTGCTGCCCGGCTGGGGACAGGCCAAGCTCAACCGCAAGCTCACCGGCGCGCTCTTCGTGGCCTGGGAGGGCGTCACCCTCGGGATGGCCATCAAGAGCAACCATGAGCTCGGGTACCTGCGGCGCACCGGCTCCAGCAGCGTCCGGGCCAAGGAAAAGGAACGGCAGGACTGGCTGGTCCTGCTGGCCTTCAATCACCTCTTCGCCGCCATCGAGGCCTACGTCGGGGCGCACCTGTGGGACTTCCCACCCGACCTCGACGTCCGCGCCGCGCCGCTGCCTGCCGGCGGGACGGGGGTCGGGATGTCCATCCCGATCCGGTTCCCGTGAGTCCCGGCGCCCCCATCGGGATTTTCGACTCGGGGATCGGCGGGCTCACCGTGGCCCGCGCCATCTACGAGCGGCTGCCCGGCGAATCCACGATCTACTTCGGCGACACCGCACGGGTCCCCTACGGGCCGAAGAGCCCGGACACCGTGCGCCGCTACAGCCTCGAGATCCTGCAGTGGCTGCTGGGGCAGGGGGTCAAGGCGGTGGTCGTCGCCTGCAACACGAGCACGGCGCACGCGCTTCCGGCCCTGCGGGCCGCCGCGCCGGTGCCGGTGATCGGCGTCATCGAGCCCGGCGCCCGGGCCGCGGTCGGGGGGACCCGCGGCGGTCCGGTCGGGGTGATCGGCACCGCCGGTACGATTGCGAGCAACGCCTACGCCAGGGCCATCCACGCGCTGCGGCCCGGGATCCGCGTGGAACAGGTGGCCTGCCCGCTCTTCGTGCCGCTGGTCGAGGAAGGGTGGTTCGAGCATCCCGCGGCCGAGCTCATCGCGCGGGAGTACCTGCAGCCGCTTGCCGACGCGCGGGTGGACGTGCTGGTGCTCGGCTGTACCCACTATCCCCTCCTCAAGCCGCTGCTGGGCAGGGTCATGGGTCCGGAGGTGCGGCTCATCGACAGCGCGGAGGAGACGGCCCGCTCGGTGGCGGAGACGCTGGTGGAGCGTGGGCTGGCGGCGCCGGCCGGCGCCGCGGTCTATCATCGCTTCGTGGTGAGCGACGATGAACCGCGCTTCCGCCAGGTCGGGAGCCGGTTCATCGGGGAGCGGCTGGCGTCCGCGGAAGTGGTGCCGCTCGGGTGAGGTTCAGGCGGGCGCCGGGTAGGCACGGCGCGCGGCCTCCAGGACCGCCTGACCCTCCTCGTCGATCGCCGGCGCGATCGCGTCACAGCAGGCATCCCACTCCGCCCGGCTCCGTCCCATGGCTTCGTAGTACGCCCGGGTCAGTCCGATCACCTCTTGGAACCCCGGGACCCCGCGCATCGCCCAGTAGCTCCCGTCAGTGATCCGGTAATGCGTGAAGAACCCCATCAGCTGCCGCTCCACGAGGTCGAGGCCGCGGGCATCGGCATGCCCGGCGGCCAGCAGCGCCTCGGCGAAGATCAGCTTCTTCTGGAAGAACGTGGAGCTCTCGGGGGCATCCTGGTGCTGGTACGACAGGTCGAAGCAGCGCTGCCACGAGGCATGCGCGCCTTCGATGTCCCCGGTCCGGACCTGAGCCATGGCGACGTTGAACCAGTCCTCCGGCACCTCGCTGTCGGTGGCGGCGATGCGGAACATCCGGAGTGCCTCGGAGTGTTCCCCCTCGAAGTACCACGCCAGGCCCGCAAGCGCGTGGGCCCGGCGTCGCCAGGCCTCCCCGAGGGTGGGCATCGCGGCCAGCAGACGGTCCACGGCCTGTCGTCGGTGGCCGTCGCGGATGAGTTGGGTCGCCTCGGCCAGGATCGCGGGTTCGGTCATGCGGGCCGGAACTGGTGCAGGGTGGCGGCGCCGCCCGCGACGACGGCGTAGCGGTAGCCGTCGAACCAGGCGCCGGGGTTGACGTAGAGTCCCCCCGCGACGGTCACAGAGGTGGCTGGTCGGTGGGTGTGCCCCATCACCACCAGACGCAAATCGGGTTCGGCGTCCATCCGGGCCGCGGCCCACGCGGCCTGCCGGGACACGCCCTCCTGGACCTCGGCCTCGGTCCGCTCCCGGTCGCCGAGGTAGCGGCTGAGCCGGTCCACGAGCCACATGCCGAGGTCGGGGTGGAGGGTTCGGTAGAGGGCCACGGTCGTGTCGTGCCGCAGCACGCGGTGCAGCGCCCGCGCCGACCAGTGCGAGTCGGAGAGCCCATCGCCGTGGAGCGCCAGGGCCGGACGGCCGTCGAGGGTGAAGCGGGCCTCGTGGGGGGCAAAGCGGATGCCGAGTTCGCGCTCCCAGAACGTCCCGGCATACCGGTCATGGTTGCCGCCCAGCAGCAGCACCGGCATCCGCCGGGCCACCTGGGCCAGGGCGGCAAGCGCGGTGATGCCATGCCGGGGCACCACGCGGTCGTACGCGAACCAGAACTCGAACAGGTCGCCGGTGACGAGCAGACCGTCGCCCAGGGCGGGCACGGCGTCGAGGAAGGCCACGAGGGCGGCGGTGGTGTCGGGGGATTCGCGCCCGATGTGCGCGTCCCCGACGACCACGAGGCGCTGGGAGAACACGCGGCAAAGGTAGGGCCGCCCGGAAGACCGGGGAAGGGCGTCGCGCGCCCTTCCCGTCATCCGGCCGGCGGCTTACCCTTGGCCGTTCACTCCTGGCACCCTCCACCCCGGCCCGCGCTCCTGTGCACCAGCCCACCATCGAATCCGTCACCACCGTCCGGGTCAACTACTCCGAAACCGACCAGATGGGCGTCGTTTACCATGCCCGGTACGTGGTCTGGCTCGACATCGCCCGGACCGAGTACCTCCGGCAGGCCGGCTACAGCTACCGCGAACTCGAAGAACAGGGGATCCGCCTGGTCGTCACCGACTTGCAGGTACGCTACCGCAACGCGGCCCGCTTCGACGACGTGGTCCGCATCCGGTGCCGGCTGCGGGACGTGGCGTCCCGGCGCGTGACCTTCGGCTACGCGGTCGAACTGGCCGAGGGCGGGGCTCCGCTGGTGGATGCGGCGACCACGCTGATCTGCCTGGACGCCGGGCGACGCCCGGCGCGCTTGCCGGACACGCTGCTGGCCGCGCTGCGACAGTGCCTTCCGCCGGAGACCGCCTGATGCGCGGCCCCTGGCTGGTCGTGGCGCTCGCCGGCCTGGCGCTCCTGCCCGGCGCCGCCCGGGCGCAGGACGCGGGCACGATCGAGACACTGGCCCGGCTGCTCGAGGCGGAGGATGCGCGACGGTTCGACGGTTCGCTCCTGCTCCGGGGGCTCTCCGATCCGGACAGTTCCGTGCGGGCGCTGGCGGCGATTTCCGCCGGCCGCGTGGGCGACGCCCGCGCCATCGCCCTGCTGGTGCCCGCCCTGGCCGACCCCGACAGCCTCGTGCAGACGGCCGCCGCCTTCGGGCTCGGCCTCCTCCGCGACAGCGCGGCGGGTCCGGCGCTCGCGCGCCGGGCCCGCGACGGCACCCCCGTGTCGACACCGCTCGCGCTGGAGATGCTCACGGCCGCCGCGAAGGTCGGCGGCCGGGATGGGGCGGGGCTGGTCCGCGGCGTGCTCGAGCGTACGCTGTGGGGCGACCGCAGCGACGCGGAGCCGCTAGCGTGGCGGGCGGCCCTCGAGAGCTGGCGTCTGGGCGGCGCGGCGCCGGTGGACGCGCTCCTGCCCATGCTGCAGGACGTCAAGGAGGATGCGCGCTACGGGGCCGCCTTCACCATCGGCCGCCTGCGGGTGCCTGGCGCCGCGCCCCGCCTCATCGAGCGCATGGGCGATCGCGCCTCGGCCCAGGTCCGGGCGATCGCGGCACGCGCGCTCACACGGGCCTACGTGGACTCGGCACGGATGGCGCGCGAGCCGGTGATCGACCTGCTGGTCCGCGCCACGCGGGACGAGGACCCCGGCGTCCGCATCCAGGCGCTGCGCTCCCTCGGCACCTTCCACGCCTCCGAGGCAGCAGCCAAGGTGCTGCCCGCCCTCAACGACCCCGTCGCCAACGTGCAGGTGCAGGCCGCGGAAACCATGGGGCAGCTGGGCGGCACCGCTGGGATCACGGAGCTGGCCCGGCTCGCCGGCGCCAGCCGCGGCACGTGGGCCCTGCGTCGGGAAGCGCTGCTCAGCCTCGCGAACCTCGATTCGACCAGGTTCGACTCCCTTGCCGGGCGGTGGGCCGCAAGCGCTGACTGGCGGGAGCGCGCAGCCGCCGCGCGCGGCGCGGGTCGTGTCTCGCCGGGTCGGCTGGCCCGCTTCCTCGACGACCCGGACCCCCGGGTGGTAGCGACCGCGCTTGGCGCGTGGCTGGAGACGGCGGAGTCGCCCGAGGCGGCCCTGGTGGCCGCCTGTCGGCGCCTCCTGCGGAGCCGGGATGCCGTCCTTCGGAGCCTCGCCGCCGACGGCCTGGCCCGGGTGGCCGACCCGGCGGACCGCGGGGCCCTGGTGACGGCCTATCGCGCCGCTGCCCGCGACTCGTTCCCGGACGCCGCCATCTCGGCCCTCGCCGCGCTGCGCGCCGGGCTGGAACGGACACCGGAGGGCGCTGAACTGGCCGAGCGCGCGATCCTCACGGAGCTGGGCGGTGCGCACGACTATCAGGTGCGGCGCTGGGCCGAAGCGCGGTGGCCGGCTGCCGCCGACGCCTGGGGCCCGGCGGTTCCGCTCGAGGCCGGCCGCACCCTGCAGGATTACCGCGAGGCGGCCCGTCAGTTCCTCGTCGGCCAGGCACCGGAGCGGTACCCGATGGTCCGGGTGGAACTGGAGCAGGGCGGGGTGATCGAGCTCGAGCTGTTCGGGCCCGAAGCGCCGCTCACGGTCCTGCAGTTCCTCCGGCTGGTGGACCGCCGCTACTTCGATGGCCAGCGCTTCCACCGCGTGGTGCCGGGGTTCGTGGTGCAGGCCGGTGATCCCCGCGGCGACGGCTGGGGCGGGCCCGGAACGGTCCTGCGGGATGAGATCAACCGCCGCCGCTACGTCGGGTACACGGTTGGGATGGCGCTCTCAGGGCCGGACACCGGCGGGAGCCAGTGGTTCATCACCCTGGGGTCGCAACCCCACCTGGACGGCACCTATACGATCTTCGGGCGGGTGCGCGACGGCATCCCGGCACTCCTGCGCCTGACCGAAGGCGACCAGATCCGGAGCATCCGCCGATGAAGTGGCGCCGCCTCCTGCTCCTGGGCCTGCTGGGCCTGGGCGTGCGGCCAGCCGCGGCGCAGTTCTTCCTCGCCGGCGAGAACAAGATCCAGTACCGGCGGCTCGACTGGCAGGTGCTCGCCGGCCCCCGGGTGGACGTGTACTACTACCCGGAGGAGGCGGAGCTGGCGCGCGTGGCGCTGGCCGACGCCGAGCGGAACTACGACGAGCTCGCGGTGAAGTTCGGACACACCGTGACTGCCAGGGTCCCGCTGATCGTCTATGCCTCGCATACCGACTTCGAGCAGACGAACGTCCTCCCCTTCACCCCGCCGGAAGGACTGCTCGGCGTCACCGACTTCCTCAAGCGGCGGGTGACGCTGCCCTTCCGGGGCAACCTGGCCGAGTTCCGGCATACGCTGCGCCACGAGATGGTGCACGTGTTCCAGATCAGCCTGCTCTACGACCGCTACGTCCGCTCCCCGCGCAGCGCCACGATGGCCATCCCCCTCTGGTTCACGGAGGGGCTCGCCGAGCTCTGGAGCGGGGGGGAGGACGCCCGGGACGAGATGATCATGCGGGACATCGTCCTCGGGGGGCGGCTGCCGCGGCTCCAGGACCTGGGCTACGTCACCGGTGGCATCGTCTATCCCCTGGGCGGCCGCATCCATCGCTGGCTCGCCGACACCTACGGCGACTGGCGGATCGCGTCCCTGTATCGCGAGCTGTGGCATTACGAGACCTTCGAGGAGGCCATCGCCGGCACCTATGGCCGCACGCTGCCGCAGCTCAATGAGGAGTGGCAGGTGGCCATGCGGCGGGCCTACTACCCGGCGGTTGGCGGCCGGGTCTCGCTGCCGGCGGCCGGCCAGCTGCTGGCATCGGCGGCCATCAAGCCGGCGTTCTCGCCCAACGACTCGACCGGCGGCGACCTTGTGTATGCCTCGGCCGGCAACGGCTTCGTGACCCTGGTGCAGCGCCCCGTCGACGGCGGATCGTCGACGTCCCTCGTGACCTCCGGCCGGAGCCCCGCGTACGAGAACCTGCACGCCTTCGACTCACGCGTGGACGCCTCGCGGCCGGGCCTGCTGCTGTTCTCATCCAGGTACCAGGATCGGGACGCCCTCATGATCTTCGACCGGGCGGACCGGAAGCTGGTGGGCAGGTACCAGTTCCCCGCACTGGTCTCGATCCTGTCGCCCGCGTGGGCTCCGGACGGGGACGCGGTAGTCTTCAGCGGGCTGTCCAATGCCGGCGTCTCCGACCTCTACCGGCTGACCCTGCCGGATGGCACGCTGGAGCGGCTCACCGACGACCATTACCAGGACATCGACCCGAGCGTGAGCCCCGACGGGCGCCGGGTGGTCTTTGCCTCAGACCGCACCGCCCTCGGGCTCGCGGACGCAGTCAACCTCTTCGTGCTCGACCTCGAGACGCGGGCCATCCGGCAGCTGACCTCCGGCGCCTGGGTGGACGAGACCCCGGTGTGGCTCTCCGACGACCGAGTCCTGTTCAGCTCCGGGCGCGACGGGGTCCTCAACGTCTTCTCGGTGGACACCCTCGGTGCCGGGCGCCGGGAGACCTCCGCCTGGACGGGCGCCTTCGACGCCTCGCCGGTGCGGGGGCGTGATGCCTTCCTCGTGTCCGGCTTCAACGACCTCGGCCTCGGGGTCTACCTCCTTCCCGCCGACTCCACCGCCCGCACCGAGACCTTCGTCCTCGACCCGCCGGCCCCGCACTCCACCTGGGCCTGGCCGGAAGGGTCCGAGGGCAGGCTCGCGCGCGCCAGCAGCCAGCCGTACCGCCGGAAGTACACCCTCGACTTCGCTGCCGGGGAGTTTGTCTACGCGCCGAAGATCGGCACGGGGCAGGGTGCGACCTTCCTGATCAGCGACCTGCTGAGCGACAACCTGTTCTACGTGAACATCAGCACGTACCAGGGCCGCGAATTCCGTAACCTGTTCGACAACACCAGCCTCCTCGGCCTCTACCTCAACCAGACCCGCCGGCTCAACTGGGGCGTGGGCGCATTCCGCTTCAAGGGCAGCCAGTACGTCGGCGACTTCTCCGCCGCCTACACCGAGAACGCCGTGGGAGCCTTCGGGCTGCTGCGCTACCCGCTCTCCCGATTCGCCCGGCTCGAGGCGCAGGGGGTGCTGCAGCACTCCAACCGCGTGGATTTCACGCTGCCGGTGGACCAGCCCCGTCGCAAGGGATGGATCGCCTCGCAGTACCTGACCTTCGTCCACAGCAATGCGCTCTGGACCTCGTCCGGGCCCATCGATGGACACCTCCTGGCACTGACGGGGGGCGTGGCCAGCGACTTCAGCAACGCGCGCTTCGACGGGTACACCACGGTGCTCGACGCGCGCCAGTACCTGCGCCTCGGCCGGCGGGCCGCGGTCGCGGTGCGCGGATTAGGGTTCTACAGCGGCGGCGACCGGCCCGAGCGGGTGAACATCGGGGGCACCCTCGGGCTGCGCGGCTACCCGAATTACGGCTACATTATCGGGGCCAAGGCCTGGATGGTGAACAGCGAGCTGCGCTTCCCGTTGCTCGACTTCTTCACCCTTGGCACGCCGGCGGGACCGGCCCGCTTTCCCGAAATTCAGGGGGCGCTGTTCGCCGACGTGGGCAGGACCTGGTTCTCCCGCGAGGAGCACCGGGCGGTGCTCGGCAGCTACGGTATCAGCTTCCGGTGGCCCATCATCCCGGGCCTGGTGCTGCGGCTGGACTGGGGCCGACGCTGGAGTGACCGGGGCTTCCAGGGCTACGGCTTGGGACCGGAACAGAAGCGGCGCAGCTTCGTGCAGTTCTTCTTCGGGTATAACTACTGATGCCACAACGGTTTCGGCTTGACCACCCCGGCAGGGGGGTCTATCTTGCCCTCGTGCTCGCCTCGTGCACCGGCGCACCGGCCCCGGTGGCCCCGAAAGGCCTGGTGCCAGTGGAGGTTGAAGCGGTGAACGGATGGGTGGACCGGACCACGCCCCGTCTGGCGGTGATGCATCGGTTCACGTGGCTCTACCAGGACGAGCAGGCCAGCAAGGGTGGCCGGGGCAGTGTGCGCATTGTCCCGCCCGACTCCCTGCGGTTCGATTTCGCGGGCTCGCTGGGGATCGGCAAGGGATCGGCCGCCGTCGTGGGCGATTCCGCAATCTGGGTCGTGCCCGACCGTTCGGTGGATGAGCTGGTTCCCGGGATCTCGCTGCTGTGGGCGGTCCTCGGAGTCGCTCAGCCCCCCGTGGCGGGGGCGACCCTCCGCGGGCTGGAGGAGCGGGGCACCACCGCCTGGCAGTACGTGGTGGGCGCGGACACCACCACCTACGTGCAGTCCGGCAACGGCTCCCTGGTGGCGGAGGTGCGGCAGGGGGGCAAGGTGGTCGGACGGGCGTCCGTCACCCTGACGGCCGATGGCCACCCCGTGAAGGCGCGGCTGACGGTACCGAGCGTGCCGTCCAAACTGGAGATCACGTTTTACGCCACGGTTCCGGCCACGCAGTTCCCGCCTGAGATCTGGGCTCGTCCTGTCGAGCCTTAGCAGCCTCGTACTCACGGGCTGCCTTTACGGCTTCAAGGGCGGCGGCTTTCCGCCCGAGATCAAGACGGTCGCCATCCTTCCGTTCGACAACCTCACCGCCGAGCCGACCCTGACGCAGGAAGTGGTGGACTCGGTGCGCGCCGCGGTGCAGGGGCGGCTGGGGCTGCGGCAGGCCGGCGAGGCCTCCGCGGACGCCGTGGTCCGTGGCAGCATCACGCGCTATGAGCCGGACGTGGCCGTGGCGTTCACCGGGGGCAGCAACAGCACGGTCAACGTGAACAAGCGGCTGGTGCAGCTCAGCGTCTCGGTGGAGATCGTGGACAAGGACGGCAAGATCCTCTGGCAGCGCAACGGCATGGCGATCGACGGCGAGTACGAGCCCGGCGCCGAGACCGAAGCGCGCGCCCGGGGCCGCGCCCTCAGCAAGCTGGTGACCAACATCGTCGACGGAGCCCAGTCCCAATGGTGACCGCTAGGCCTTCCTCGCGCCGCGGCGCGAGCACGTCGGGCTGCCTGCTGTCCCTGGTGATCCTGGTCGCCGGGGTCTATTACGGAATCCATTTCGGGCAGCCCTGGATCCGCTACTACCAGCTCCTCGACGAAATGCGGGTCTCGGCGCGCCTCGCCCCGACGCTGAGTGACGGCGTGATCCGGCGCCGACTCGAGGCCAAGGTGGACGAACTTGGCCTGCCGCCGGACGCCCGGAAGTTCACCATCACCCGCAGCGGCAAGCCGCGGAAGATCACGATCACCACCCAGTACAGCGAGACGGTCGTCGTCCCGATCTTCACCCACACCTTCCTTTACGCCCCGCTCGCCGAGGAGCCGCTTTGATGCTGCGGCGCCGGTCCGGCCGCCCCGGGCCGCTCTGGATGCTCGCGGTGCTGCTCTTCCTGCCGTCGCCGCTGTGGGCCGCGGGGTCCGACGGCGGCCTCCCCCACCTCCTGCTGATCGTGGCCGCAATGCTGGTGGCCGGCAAGCTGCTCGGCGAGGCCGCCGAGCGGCTCGGCCTGCCGGCGGTCCTGGGCGAGCTCACCGCAGGCCTCCTGCTCGGCTCGAGCCTCCTCGGCGTGGTGCCGGCTGCCGGCGTGCCGGGCGCCGAGATGATCCGGCTGCTCGCCGAGCTCGGCGTCATCCTGCTGCTCTTCGAGGTGGGCCTGGAGACCGACCTCCGGGAGATGGCGCGGGTCGGGCCGGCGGCACTGGCCGTGGCCGCCGTGGGGGTGACGGTGCCCTTCGC
>JBGAPX010000105.1:0-12537 GCA_044221045.1 Gemmatimonadales bacterium | reverse complement strand
CGAAGATCTCGCGGTCGCCGTCGGGGCTTCGACGACCGCCAGCCCGGATTTTCGTTCCGCCGCGGATCGCCCCAGGCGGGCTACCCTCGGAGGTGGAGCGAGAAGCGAGCTAGAAGCTCAGCTTACGCAGCCATCGCCAATTCAGTGTTGGCAGTTGAATCGTTCCAGACGGTTTAACCAGGAACCTGGACCTGGGCACGCAGCGATCCTTTCATCAAACCCGTCGAAGCCAGTCGCCCCCGGGTGGAGGAAACCTAGCGGCGCGTCCCCCCCGATTCAAGCGAACCGTCGCCGCGTGCAACATGTGCGCCGCATCACTTGCTGGCGCGTCGTCTCTGTTGCAGTCCCCTGGTCTTGGCCGAGACCGCACGTCCTCACAACCTGATCTGGCGCGACGCCCCTGAGGCGTTCGCCAGGCAACGCCCGCCGGGCCCGGAGCCCGCCGGGGAGGAGGCGGTCATGATCGCATTCCATGTTGGGCGGTGGTTCCCCGGCGTCCTGGCGCTCGGGGTCGGCCTGGCCACGCCCACGGCCACGCCCGGCCCGACGGGCACCGTCACCGGCACGGTCCGGGATGCCGCCGGGGCGCCCGTGGCCGGCGCACGACTCGAGCTCACCCCGGGCGGGAGGAGCGCGCTGGCGGACCCGGGCGGGCAGTATCGGATCGACAGCCTGGCGCCCGGCAGCTACGACCTCCTGGCGAGCTTCGTGGGATACCGGTCGCTGAAAGTCACCGGGCTGCGCATCGTGGCCGACACCGCCACCCTCCAGGACGTGACCCTGGAGCAGAGTCCCGTGGAACTCCAGGAGCTCACCGTCCTGGAGGCGATCAATAGCCTGGTGCCTCGCGACGCGGTCACCACCCGCCAGAGTATCCGTGGCAGGCGCGTCGACGAGGCCATGGCCTATGTCGACGGCGTGCCCGTGCAGGGTGGCAACATCGGGGGGCGGTTCATCGGCGGGGCCGACGTCTCCACCGGTGCGTTCGAGCAGGCCTCGGTCACCCCCGGTGGCACCGCCGCCGAGTTCGGCACCGCCCAGCCCGGGCTGCTCGCGCCGGGCGCGATTGGAGTGTCCCGTGCCACGCCGACCATTCCCGGCAGCGAGGAGTACAACAGAATCGTCGAACATCGCTTCCGCGATCCCGTCGCGGAGCCGCTCTCGACCTTCTCGATCGACGTGGATGCCGCGTCCTACACCAACATCCGCCGCTTCCTGACGGATGGGGAGCTGCCACCTCCCGATGCGGTGCGGATCGAGGAGATGATCAACTACTTCGGCTACGACTACCCGAATCCGGCCGGCCGCCACCCCTTCACCGTGACGCTGGAGCAGGGCGCCTGCCCCTGGAACGAGGCGCATCGCCTGCTGCTGGTGGGCCTCCAGGGCCGCCACCTGGACCTGGACCAGCTGCCGCCCAGCAACCTGGTCTTCCTGATCGACGTGTCGGGTTCCATGGCCAGCGAGGACAAGCTGCCGCTGGTGCAGCAGGCCTTCCGGCTGCTGGTGCAGCAGCTCCGTCCCCGCGACCGGGTGGCGATCGTGGTGTACGCGGGCGCCGCGGGCCTGGTGCTCCCCTCCACGCCGGGCACCGCCAGGGCCACCATCCTCGCTGCCATCGACCGGCTGGAGGCGGGCGGCTCCACGGCCGGGGGCGCGGGCATCCAGCTGGCGTACCAGGTGGCCGCCGAGCACTTCCAGGCCGGCGGCAACAACCGGGTCATCCTGGCCACTGACGGCGACTTCAATGTCGGTGTGAGCAGCGAGGCCGACCTGGTCCGCCTCATCGAGCAGAAACGGGAGAGCGGCGTCTTCCTGACCGTGCTTGGCTTCGGCACCGGCAACCTCAAGGATGCCAGGATGGAACAGCTGGCCGACAAGGGGAACGGTGCCTACGCCTATGTGGACAACCTGCGGGAAGCGCGGCGGGTGTTCGTCAACGAACTGGGCGGCACGCTCCACACCATCGCCAAGGACGTGAAGCTGCAGCTCGAGTTCAACCCCGGGCGGGTCGCCGGCTACCGGCTGGTGGGATACGAGAACCGGATGCTCGCGCGGGAAGACTTCGACGACGACCGCAAGGACGCTGGGGAACTCGGCGCCGGCCACAGCGTCACCGCCCTGTACGAGATCATACCGGCGGATCCGGAGCTGGCGGCCGAGGCCCCCCAGGAACTCCGGTACCAGCACGCCGGCCTGACCGAGCTGGGACGCGCCGGCCAGGAGTGGGTCACCGCGAAGCTCCGGTACAAGGAGCCCGCGGGCAGCACCAGCCGCCTGCTGACGGCGAGTTACGCCCCGCCGACGGTGCTGCGGCGCGGCAGCGCCAATCTGCGCTTCGCCTCCGCGGTGGCGGAGTTCGGGCTGCTGCTCCGGGACTCACCGTTCCGCGGCTCGGCATCGGCCGAGAGCGTCCTGTCCCGCGCCGAGCTGGCCCTGGGGGAAGACCCGGGCGGGTACCGGGCCGAGTTCCTGGACCTGGTCGGCCGCTACGCCCAGCTGACCCGGCGGCTCACGCGGGAGGAGTGACACGGTCGGCGGAAGCGAGATCAACTCCGTCCCCTGGGGACGGAGCGATTCGCGCGTTCCGGCTCGGTGGCCCTAGAGCGGCCGGGCGGTCTCGACGCGGTCCCGGCCCTGGCGCTTGGCCTCCATGAGGGCCGCATCGGCCTGCGCGGGAAGGTTCTCGAGGCTGCGGGAGGTGTCGGGCAGCGCGGCCACGCCGAAGCTGGCGCTGAGCGGCCAGGTCCGGCCCTGCCAGTCCCAGGTGGTGGTGCCGAGCCGGATCCGGATCCGCTCCGCGACCTTGGCGCCGTAGACCATCGAGGCGCCGGGCAGCCAGATCGCGAACTCCTCCCCGCCGATGCGCGCGGCAGTGTCGCCGCCGCGGATCACGTCGTGCACCAGCCGCGAGAAGTGGACCAGCGCGGCGTCGCCGGCGTGGTGCCCCATGGTGTCGTTGAGGAGCTTGAACTTGTCGAGGTCGGCGTAGATCAGGGTGCCCTGGCTGATGCCGACCCGGCGCATCGCCTCGTCGAGCCCGCGCCGGTTCTTGAGCCCGGTGAGCGGGTCGGTGACCGCGGCGTTGCCCATCTCCTCGAGCTTCCGTGCCCGGACCATGCGCGGACCGGCGTTCCGCAGCGCCTCCTGGACCTCGGCGATCACCGGCCCGATCGGCTCCCCGTTGTCGTCGGTCCAGAACGCCACCGCGCCGACGGTCTCGTCGAAGTGGCGGATCGGGAAGATGATCGCGGGGGTGAAGTGGCTGCGCCGGTCGTGCACGATGCCGCCCAGCGGGTCAGCGATGCTGGTGAGCGAGGGCACCTCGCCGCTGGCCACCTGGAAGAGCGGGCTGCCCGGCTGGGCAAAGGTGTCGAGCAGGCGCCGGTCGGCCCGCCCCGAGGTGCCAATGACCCGGACCGTGCCCTGGATCTCCACCGCCACGATCACCTCGGCGGTGAGGATCCGCTCGAGCTGGTAGGCCAGCCGGAGGCCGATGCTGCCGAGCGACTCGACCGGGCCATCGTCCTCGGAGAGGGCCTTGTCGAGGAAGGGCTTGCGGCCGAGGCCGTCGAGCAGCGCCACCAGGTCGTCGCCACCCTGGCGCAGCAGGTCGGGGGCGGAGTCGCCCGGCAGCAGCAGCCCGGCGATGAGCCCACCGGCCGAGGCGTAGAGCAGCACCCCCGCGTCGATCCGCTCGGCGCCGGAGGCCGCGCGATCCCGGAGCGCGGCCAGCCGCGACTCGACCGCGGCCACGATCGCGGGCGCGAGCCGGCCGCCCGGCACCACCCGGTCCCACTGCGGCTGGTCGGAGCCTTCCCGCGGCGGGTGCGCCACCCAGAGCCCCTGCGCGCCGCGCGCGTCGGCGAGCCAGCGCAGCGCCGGGTCGGGGAGGAGCACGGGATCAGCGCCGATGCGCGGCGTGGCCTCCCCCTGTCCGCGGCGGAAGATCATCGCCCCGGCGGCGCCTGCGGCCATCCCGCCCACCAACCACACGACACCGTTCATGACAACCACCCCCGTCGGTGGAACCAGCGCCAGATCGCCAGGCTCACCAGCACCATCACGCCCCACACCGCCAGGTAGCCGTACTTGTGCGGCAGCTCCGGCATGTGCTCGAAATTCATCCCGTAGATGCCGACGATGAACGTGAGCGGCAGGAAGAACGCGGAGAAGACCGTCAGGACCTGCATGACCTCGTTGGTGCGGTGCGCCGCGAGCGCCAGCTGCATGTTGAGCAGGTTGTTCACGTCCTCCAGCAGCTCTTCCGCATAGAAGTGCATGCTCTCGGCGTTTTCCCGCAGGTCCTGGATCCCCGCGCTCGCCCGCTCGCCGGCGCCGGGCAGCCGGGTGGTGAGGCTGAGCGTCCGCCACAGGAGCCGCTTGGTGAGCGCCAGCCGCCGCTTCATGTGGTACATGTCGCGCAGCAGCGCCGCGACGTCATGGTCCGACATCAGCTTGGCCTCGAAGCCGTCCACCCGGGTCTCGGCCTCGACCAGGGGGTTCTCGTAGCTCCCGACCACGCCGTTGGTGAGGTCCACCAGGAGCTGGGAGGCCAGTTCCCGCTCGTCGGCCCACTCCCGGACCCGCCCGCGCCAGTGCTCCATCACGGCATGGAGGTACGGCTGGTCCTTGCGGTGAATCGTGATCAGGAACCCCGCGGCCCAGAACACCGCCACCTTCCGCGTGAGCCCTTGCACCGTGTCGGCGGAGGGATCGGCCCGCTCGTCCTGGGCGCGGAGGATCAGGAAGGTGGTGCCGTTGAAGCGCTCGAACTTCGGGAGGTGCTCCGGGTCCAGGCAGTCCTGCACCGCCGTGGGGGTCAGGCCATACCGCGTCGCGATGCCGTCGAGGTCCTGGCGGGTCGGCTCGACCAGGTCGAGCCAGACGAAGGGCGGCTCGAGGTTCTCGAACACGGTCCGCAGCACTAATCCCCCTCGCCCACGTGGGATGCCTGGCCCAGGATCCGGTGGGCGGCCATGGCCGCGCCGAAGCCGTTGTCGATGTTGACCACGGTGATCCCGGCGGCGCAGGAGTTGAGCATCGCCAGCAGCGCCGCCAGACCGCCGAAGGAGGCGCCGTAGCCCACGCTCGTCGGCACCGCGATGACGGGCCGCCGCACCAGGCCCCCCACCACGCTCGGCAGCGCCCCCTCCATCCCCGCGCAGACGATCAGCACAGCGGCATCGCGGAGCCGGTCGCCGGCGGAGAGCAGCCGATGGATGCCGGCCACGCCGACATCCGCCAGGCGGTCGACCGGGTGCCCCATGGCGGCGACGGTCACCGCCGCCTCCTCCGCGACCGGCAGGTCGCTGGTGCCGGCCGAGACCACCAGCACGCGCCCCCCCTCCGGGGCGGGCGCGTCGGGACGCGGCAGGAACGCCGTCCGCGCCAGTGCGTTCCATTCGAGTGCCGGGAACGCCGCGCCCAGCGCCACGGCCTGTTCCGGCGACACCCGCGTGGCCAGGAAGCCCCCACCCACCTCCGCCAGCCGGCCGGCGATCGCCACCACCTGCTCGACCGTCTTGCCCGCCGCGAAGATCACCTCGGGCTGCCCCTGCCGGAGCGGCCGGTGGTGATCCAGCTGGGCGAACGCCATGGCCTCGGTGGGGAAGTGGCGCAGCCGCTCGAGGGCCGCCCCCGCCGCGAGGGTGCCGTCGGCCACCTCGCGGAGCAGGCGCTCCAGCTGGTCGGGGTTCACGCCACCCCGGCGACCGACGACGCCGGCGACAGGTACGCCTGGAAGATCGCCTCGGCCTCGGCCATGGACTCCACCTGGTACAGCCGCCCGCGCAGGTCGCCGGCGCCGTAGAGCCCCTTGGTATACCAGCCGAAGTGCTTCCGGAACTCGATCACCGTCTTGCGGGTGTCCCCCTGCAGCGTGAGGGCCAGCCGGGCGTGGGCCAGCGCCACCTGGAAGCGCTCCACCGCCGTTGGCGCCGGGGGCCGTGGCTGGCCCGCCAGCAGGGCCCGCGCATCCCGGAAGAGCCACGGGTTGCCGAAGGCGCCGCGGCCGATCATGACGGCCGCGCAGCCGGTGTGCCCGACCATCCGCACCACGTCATCCGCCGTCTGGATGTCCCCGTTCCCGATGACCGGGATACTGAGCGCCTCCACCACCCGGGCGATCTCGTCCCAGTTGGCCTTGCCGGTGAACATCTGGGTCCGGGTCCGCGCGTGCAGCGTAAAGGCCCGGGCCCCGGCATCCTGCATCCGGAGCGCGATCCCCACCGGGTCGCGCAGCTGATCGTTCCACCCGCTGCGGGTCTTCACCGTGACCGGCAGATGCGTGGCCGCGACGCAGGCCCGGATGATCTGGCCCACCAGGTCCAGGTCGCGCAGGCAGCCTGAGCCGCCATTGCGCTGCACCACTTTCTTCACCGGGCACCCGAAGTTGATGTCGATGAACTCGGGCTGATAATGCTCGGTGATCAGCGCCGTCGCCTCCGCCATGGCGCGGGGGTCGGCGCCATAAATCTGGATCCCGATGGGCCGCTCACATGCCTCGAACTCCGCGCCTTCGAGCGTGCGGTGGATCCGCCGACGGATGGCCTCGGAACTCAGGAACTCGGAAATGACCACGTCCGCCCCCATCCCGCGGCAGATCTGCCGGAAGGGGGCTTCGCTCACCCCGGCCATCGGGGCGAGGATCAGGGGGACCGAGGTGGTCCTGAGGTAGGGCAACTGCTTCACGGGCACAAAGATACGGGCCCGCCCCGGTTCGGAAAAGAGCGCAGGCGGTCCGGGTTACTTGGGGGCGGTGAGGGTGGTGCCGAAGGTCGGGAGCGCGGCCAGGCCCAGCCGGAGCGCCCAGGTGACAAGCGGCGTCCCCAGCCCGAAGCCGAGCACGGCCACGTTGGCCGCAAGCCAGCGGGGCGTCCACCGGTCCACCAGCGCCTGGCTCCGGGTGGCGAGGACAGCCAGCCCTGCCCCGGCGTTGATGACCACCAGGAGGGCGACCGCGACGTGCCATGCCCAGCTGCCCGTCCGGGCCAGCCAGTCGATCAGGTCCGCTTTCATGGTCTGTGTTCCTCTGGAGGGCGAGGCGAGTGGCCACACCGGCCTCACCCTCAAAGGTACGCGGGATCGGCCCGACGGAAAGGGGGCCCGCCCCCTTTGACAGGGCCAGAGCGGCCGCCTAAGCTACCGTCCCCATGCGCCTTCGTGACTTTTTCGACCCCGCCGCCATCGCCCTGCCGCTCGAGGCGACCGTCGCCGAGTCGGTGCTGCCCGAGCTCATCGGGCGCCTGGGCCTCGACGATCGGTCCAGCCAGACCCTGCTCAAGATCCTGCGCCGCCGCGAGGAGCTGGGCTCCACGGGGGTCGGCCACGGGATCGCGATCCCCCACGGGCGCTCCCTGGTGGTGGGGCGGGTGCGGCTGGCCTACGGCCACGCCCCGGGCGGCATCGCATGGCGCTCGGTCGATGACCAGCCGGTGCACCACTTCTTCCTGATCGTGGCGCCGCCCATCGAGGTCAGCAACCAGTACCTCCCGATCCTCGGCAAGGTGGCGACCTTCGCCAAGGAAGCGGACGTCCCTGACCGACTCTCGCGCCTGGCCTCCCCCGACGAGTTCCTGCGGCTGCTCGACGAAAAGGGCGTGTAGGCCCCGGCCGCCGCCCCGGGTGGCCGGTGAGAAGAAGCCCGGCCCCGGGGCGTCTAGCTGGGGAAAGGAGCACCCCATGGCACACCCGAGCCGGACCCTCACGGCCGCCCTCCTCCTTGCCATCAGCACTTCCCCCCTCGCCGCCCAGGCGGAACACGATCATGGACACCCCGCAACCGTCGGTCGTGTAGCGTTCCAGACCGGGTGCGCGCCCGCCCTGCAGCAGCGATTCGAGGCAGCCGTCGCGCTGCTCCATTCTTTCTGGTACGAGGAAGCCGGCCGGGCCTTCGAAGCGCTGGGGCGCGAGGACTCGACCTGTGCCCTCGCGCATTGGGGCGCGGCCATGAGCCGCCTGCATCCGCTCTGGGTGCCGCCCACCGACGCGGAGCAGGCCGCCGGGCTCGCCGCGGCGGAGCGCGCCGTCCGCCACAGCCGTCCCGGGACGCGGGAACGCGCCTACGCCGACGCCATCCACGGGTTCTTCGAGGCAGGGACGCCGCGGGACTTCCGGAGCCGGATCTTTGCCTGGGAATCGGCGATGGCCGGGGTCGCACGCCGGTATCCCCGGGACGATGAAGCCCGGATCTTCCACGGGCTCGCGCTCATCGCCGCCGGCCAGCTCGACGCCAGGGACACCACCTATCGGCGGCAGCGCGAGGCGGCCGGCGAACTGGTCCCGTTGATCGCGCGCTACCCCGATCACCCGGGGCTGACGCATTACGTGATCCACGCCTATGACAGCCCCGCCCTGGCCTCCCTCGCGCTGTCCGCGGCGCAGCAGTACGCCGGGATCGCGCCCGCGGTCCCGCACGCGCTCCACATGCCATCCCACATCTTCGTGCGGCTCGGCCGGTGGCGCGACGCGGTGGCGAGCAACGAGCGCTCCGCGGCGGCGGCCCGACAGGCGGAGGTGAGCGCCGGCTGGACGGGTGCCTGGACCCAGCGCCTGCACGCCCTGGACTACCTGGCGTATGCCCACCTGCAGCTGGGCGAGGACAGCGCGGCCCGGGAGCTGGTGGCGCAGGTCGCGCAGGTCACCGAGATGCAGCCGCAGCCGGATCTGGTGGGGTATTACGCGGTGGCCGCCATCCCGGCCCGGTATGCCCTGGAGCGGGACGACTGGGAGGCCGCCAGCACCCTCGAGGTGCGGCCGGCGCCGGGGTGGCGCGGGGCCGAGGCCCTCTCCCACTTTGCCCGCGCCATCGGCGCCGCCCGCCGCGGCGACCGGGCCGCGGCGGAGACCGAGGCCGGCGCCCTGCAGGCAATCGCGGAGGCCCTGCGCCAGGCAGGAGGTCCCCAGGCCTACTGGGCCGACCAGGCCGCCAACCAGCGGCTCGAGGCGGAGGCGTGGATCGCCCTGCTCCGGGGCGATACCACGGCGGCACTCGCGCAGGCCCGGGCCGCCGCGGACACCGAGGATGGCACCGAGAAGCACCCGGTGACCCCGGGGGCCGTACTGCCCGCGCGGGAGCTCTACGCAGACCTGCTGCTGCAGGTGGGACGGCGGCGGGAGGCGGCGGTGAACTATCGCGCCACGCTGGCGCGACAGCCGAACCGCCTGCGGGCCCAGCGGGGCCTGGCCCTCGCGGAAGGGCGGGCCGCCAACGACTGAGGCCCCTCGCGGGGCCCCGGGACGGTCAACGGTCGGGGAGACCTACTCCCACTCGATGGTGGCCGGCGGCTTGGAGCTCACGTCGTAGACCACCCGGTTCACCCCTTCCACCTCGTTGGCGATCCGGTTGGACGCCCGGGCCAGCACCTCCGGCGGGAAGGGGTACCAGTCGGCGGTCATGCCATCGCGACTGGTCACGGCCCGCAGCCCCACCACCTGGTCGTAGCTCCGCTCGTCGCCCTGGACGCCCACCGAGCGGATCGGGAGCAGCACCGCGAAGGCCTGCCAGATCTCGTCGTAGAGCCCGGCGGCCCGAATCTCCTCGATGTAGATGTGGTCGGCCTTGCGCAGCACCTCCAGCTGGTGCCGGTTCACCTCGCCCAGGATCCGGATGGCGAGGCCCGGGCCGGGGAAGGGGTGCCGCCCCACCATCTCCTCCGGCAGCCCGAGCTCCCGGCCGACCTGCCGGACCTCGTCCTTGAACAGCTCCCGCAGCGGCTCGATCAGCCCGAAGGGCAGCTTCTCCGGCAGGCCGCCCACGTTGTGGTGGGTCTTGATGGTCACCGAGGGGCCGCCCAGCGGCGACATCGACTCGATCACGTCGGGGTAGAGCGTGCCCTGCACCAGGAACCCGACGTCGCCGCCGACCGTCCGCGCCTCCTGCTCGAAGATGTCGATGAAGGCGTGCCCGATCCGCTTGCGCTTGGTCTCGGGATCGGTGACGCCTGCCAGGTCGGCGAGGAAGCGGTCGCTGGCATCCACCACCCGCAGGTCGATCCCGTAGTGCCGCCGGAAGGTGTGCTCCACCTGCTCCCGCTCATGCAGCCGCAGCAGCCCGTGGTCCACGAAGATGCAGGTGAGCTGGTCGCCGATGGCCTTGTGCACCAGCACCGCGGCCACCGAGCTGTCCACGCCGCCGGAGAGGCCGCAGATCACCCGCTGCCGCCCCACCAGCTCGCGGATGCGGGCCACCTCGCCGTCGATGAAGTGCCCCGGGGTCCAGTCGGGGGTGCAGCCGCAGATCTCGAACAGGAAGTTGTTGAGCATCTCGCCGCCCCGGGGCGTGTGCGCCACCTCGGGGTGGAACTGCACGCCGTAGAGCGGCTTGCTCCGGTGCTCCATCGCGGAGACCGGGGCATTGCTGCTGCTGGCGGTCACCGTGAAGCCGGCGGGAGCCGTGTCCACGTGGTCGCCATGGCTCATCCAGACCGGGGTCTCCTCGCCCGCGCCGAAGCCCTGGAACAGCCGGCCCCCCTTCACCTCGACCATCGCGCGGCCGTACTCCCGGCGGTCGGCGCGCTGCACCTTGCCCCCGGAAAGGTGGGCCAGGAGCTGCATGCCGTAGCACAGGCCCAGCACCGGGGTGCCGAGGTCGAGCAGCGCCGGCTCGGCGGTGGGGACGTTCTCGCCGTAGACCGAGTTGGGGCCGCCGGAGAGGATGATTCCCCGGGGCTTCCACTGCCGGATCCAGTCGACGCTCCGGCTGGGCGGGTGGATCTCGCAGTAGACGTGGGCCTCGCGTACCCGGCGCGCGATCAGCTGGGTGTACTGCGACCCGAAATCGATGATGAGGATGCCGCCGTGATGGTTGCTCATACGTCCTGGGGTCCGGGTCAGGTCCGGCGTCGCGCGCCCGGCGCGCGGCGCGTGCTACGTCCAGCGGGGCTCGGCGGTCTCGCCGGCGAACAGGCTCTCGATCGATTCCCGTTCGCGCACGATGCCCCAGCGGCCCTCGTCCACCAGCACCTCGGCGGGCCGCGGCCGGCCGTTGTAGGTCGACGACATCACGAAACCGTAGGCCCCCGCGCCGAGCACGGCGAGCCCCTCGCCAGCGCGCACGCCGGGCAGCACCCGGTCACGGGCCAGGAAGTCCCCGGTCTCGCACACCGGGCCGACGACGTCCACCACTGACTCGGGCCGGCCCGCCGCCTCCAGCTCCACGATGTCGTGATACGCCATGTAGTGGCTGGGCCGGACCAGGTCGTTCATGCCCGCGTCCACCAGCACCAGGTCCTTGCCGCCGGAATGCTTGCGGGAGAGCACCGTGGTGAGCAGCAGCCCCGCGCTGCCCACGAGGAAACGCCCCGGCTCCACCACCAGGGTGAGGCCGGTCTCGCGGGCCAGCGGCAGCACCGCCTCGGCGAACCGGGCCGGGTCGAGCGGCACCTCGTCCCGGTAGCGGATGCCCAGGCCGCCGCCGATGTCCAGGTGGCGCAGCGTGTCCACGCCGCTGGCCTGGATGTCACGGATGAGGCCCAGCAGCCGGCCGACACCCTCACGGTAGGGGGCGGGATCCAGGATCTGGCTCCCGATGTGCATGGCGATGCTGTCGAGCCGCAGCCGCGGGTGCGCATGCACCGCGCGCGCCAGGGGCAGGACCTGGTCGAATGGCACCCCGAACTTGATCCCGCCCTGGCCGGTCGCGATGTAGGGATGCGTCTCGGCGGAGACGTCCGGGTTCACCCGGATGCCGATCGCGGTGGTGGTCCCCAGCCGCTCGGTGATGGCCCCGAGCTTCTCGAGCTCGTCGCTCGACTCGAGGTGGATGTGGCCCACCCCGGCCACCAGCGCCGCGGCGAGCTCGGTCGGCGACTTCCCCACCCCGCTGAACACCACCCGCTCGGCCGGGAAACCGGCGGCGAGGGCCCGACGGAGTTCCCCGCCGGAGACGATGTCGGCGCCCGCGCCGAGGTCGCGGAAGACCCGGAGCACCGCCAGGTTGCTGTTGGCCTTCACCGCGAAGCAGATCCGGTGCGGCACCGGGGCCAGCGCGGCGGCCAGCCGCCGGTACTGGCGCCGGATGACGCCGGCGTTGTAGACGTAGGCCGGCGTGCCCGCTCCCGCCGCGATGGCCGAGACCGGCACCCCGCCGAGGAGGAGGGTACCGCCGCGACGCTCGAGCCCGGCGTCCTCGAACAGCGCGGGCCGGAAGGGCGCGGACGCCTCCCCCATCAGTAGGCCCGGGCCCAGACGGCTTCCACGGTGGCCGGGCGGTCGCACCACATGCAGCGGTCGGGCCGGGTCGGCGACTGGAACTCCTCGTCCGGCAGGCAGCGGATGGTAGCCTTGGTCTGCTCCTTGATGTCGGCCTCGCAGGCGGCGTCGCCGCACCAGCCGCCGTAGGCAAAGCCGCCGTCCCGGGCCAGGAAGTCGAGGAACGAGCCCTTGGTCACCCCGCGGATGCTGTTCTGCTCGCGCCGGGCCCGGGCCGCGTCCAGCAGGTCCTGCTGCATGCTGTCCATCTCCAGCCGCAGCGTGTGCACCAGGCCCACCGTGTCGAACGGGGTCTTCTTGCCGCCGGTGCGCCGGGCCAGCATC
>JBGAPX010000104.1:0-12846 GCA_044221045.1 Gemmatimonadales bacterium | reverse complement strand
CCCCTTCAGCTTGTCGAAGAAGTCGAGCACGATCTCGCCCAGCGGGAAGTCGAAGTCGAACTCCACCCGGCTGGTGTCGAGGTACTTCATGCCGTGGTACACCCCGCGCCGCTCCGTGCCCAGCTTCATGATGCCGCCGATGTACTCGGAGGGGGCCATGATGCGGGCCTTCACGTACGGCTCCTCGATCCGCGAGATCTCCGCCGGGTCCGGGAGGTTGGTCGGGTTTTCGAGCAGCATCATGCTGCCGTCGGTGCGGTAGACGTTGTACTCCACCGTGGGGACGGTGGTGATCAGGTCGAGGTTGAACTCCCGCTCCAGGCGCTCCCCGACGATCTCCATGTGCAGCAGCCCCAGGAAGCCGCACCGGAACCCGAAGCCGAGGGCGGTGGAGGTCTCGGGCTCGTACTGGAGGCTCGCGTCGTTGAGCTTGAGCTTGGCCAGCGCGTCGCGCAGCGGCTCGTACTGGTCGCTGTCGGTGGGGTAGAGGCCCGCGAAGACCATCGGCTTCACGTCGCGATACCCCGGCAGCAGCTCGCGGGCCCGATCCTGCGCGTCGAACACGGTGTCGCCGGCGCGGGTATCCGAGACCGTCCGCAGGTTGGCCACGAGGTAGCCCACCTCGCCCGCCTCGAGGTACTCGGTGGGCCGCTGGCCCAGCTGGAGGTACCCCACCTCGTCGACGGTGTAGACGTCGTCGGGGTGGGCGCCGAAGGCGATCTCCATCCCCTGCCGCACCGTGCCGTCGACCACCCGGATGCTCGGGATGGCGCCGCGGTACCGGTCGAAGTACGAGTCGAAGATCAGGGCGCGGAGCGGCGCGTTCGGCTTGCCCGCCGGCGCCGGCACCTTCCGCACGATCTCCTCCAGCAGCTCCGGGATGCCCGTGCCCTCCTTGGCGGAGACGTTGAGGATCTCCTCCCGGCGCGAGCCGATCAGGTCCATGATCTCCCGGGCCCGCCGCTCGGGCTCCGCGCCGGGCAGGTCGATCTTGTTGAGGACCGGGATGATCTCGAGCCCGGCATCCATGGCCAGGAAGAGGTTGGAGAGCGTCTGGGCCTGCACGCCCTGGGAGGCGTCCACCACGAGGATCGCGCCCTCGCACGCGGCGAGCGAACGTGAGACCTCGTAGGTGAAGTCCACGTGGCCCGGGGTGTCGATGAGGTTGAGCTCGTAGTCCTGCCCGTCCCGCGACCGGTAGGCCATGCGGACGGCGTTGAGCTTGATGGTGATGCCCCGCTCGCGCTCGAGGTCCATGGTGTCGAGCAGCTGCTCGCGCATGAGCCGCTTCTCCACCGCCCCGGTCGCCTCGATGAGGCGGTCCGCGAGGGTGCTCTTCCCGTGGTCGATGTGCGCGACGATGCAGAAATTCCGGATTCGGGCCTGACGCATGGCGGGAAAGATAAGGGGTAGGGGGAGGCCCCGGGGGGCGTTCCCCGCCGGCGTCCCCGCCCCTAGCTTCCGTCCCCATGACCGACACCCCGACCGGCTCCCTGGCCGATTTCAACGCGTTCCGCAGCCGGATGAACGACCTCATCCTGGGCGCGGGCAACCTGACCATCAACCGGTTCTTCGCGCTGGACCACCGGTGCTACGAACCGGGGGCGCTGGGCACCAAGACGAAGGAAATGCTCGGCCTGGTGTCGAGCCTGGTCCTCCGCTGTGACGATTGCATCACCTACCACGTGGTGCGCTGCCACGAGGAAGGCACGACCCGGGAGGAGTTCCTGGAGATCTTCTCGGTCGGGCTGGTGGTGGGTGGCAGCATCGTGATCCCCCACCTCCGCCGGGCCATGGCGCGGCTGGAGGAGTTATCCGGGCCCGCCGCCTGAGCCGCTAGCCCTCGGCAGGGATCGGCCGCCGGAACCGGGTGTTCCCGAGCAGCACCCCGCCCACGATGAGCGCCCCGCCCAGCAGGTGCCACCCCGTGAGCCGCTCCCCCAGCACCGCCGTCGCGATCGCCGTGGCGATGAGCGGCGTGGCGCAGGTGAAGAGCGCCGCCCGCGAGGCGCCGATCTGCTGCACCGCCCGGCTCCACAGGAGGTACGCCGCCACCAGCGACAGCAGCGTCGAGTAGGCGAGCCCGCCCCAGGCCGACGCCTGAACCGCACGCCACTCGGTACGGACCAGGCTTGGGATGCCAGCCACGAGCAGCACCGGCGTGCCGGTCAGCATCGTCCACGCCGTCACGCCGAGCGCGGAGACCCGGCCCGAGATGCGCCGGAGCCCGAGGGTGTACGCTGTCCAGCACCCCACCGCCGCCAGGATCAGCAGGTCGCCATGCCAGTCTCCATGGCCCAGGTCCAATCCCCGGGAGGCGACCACCACGACCACGCCCACGGTGGCCATCGCCAGCGCCCACCGCTGCCGTGCGGCAATGACTTCGAGCCCCAGCACCCCCGCGGTCACCGTGACGACCGTCGGCATCGCCGAGAGGATCAGCGACGTGTTGATGGCGGTCGTGGCCGCCAGGCCGTTGATGAAGCAGAGCTGGTACAGGGTGTTGCCCACGATGCCCAGCAGCACCACGGTCCAGCGGAGATCGGCCGGCAGGTCGTGCGCCGGTTCCAGGCGCCGCAGCAGGGTCCACAACAGCGTCGTCCCCACGGCGAAGCGGATCGCGGTGAAGGCGAGCGGCGGGATGAAGGGCAGCGCCAGCTTGGTGGCGGTGAAGTTGCCGCCCCAGAACAGGACGGTCAGCAGCATGCCGAGGAGCGGCGAGGGCCGTTGGGGCATGCTGGAAGGTAAGGCGGGTGGCGGGACGACGGCCGGGCGGTCGGGGGATCGGGTGATCCCCCGCCGCCCCGGCGGCCTCAGGTGGCCGGCTTCTTCTCCACGATCTTGTCGTAGCTCTCGGGATTCCACTTCGGGCGGACCGGGTTGTTGGCGATCTCCTGCCCCAGGTGGAACAGCAGCTGCAGGATGCGCGACTCCTTGTCGGCGTCGATCTTGTCCGGCGAGTCCGAGACCTGGTGGTAGTCGGGGTGCACGCCGTTGAAGAAGAACAGGATCGGGACGCCCTTCCGGGCGAAGTTGAAGTGGTCCGAGCGGAAGTAGAAGTTCTCCTCGGGCCAGCGGTCGTCGATCGCCGCCATGTTGAGGTCGGCGTGGGCCGCCTGCACCCGCGCCAGCCGCTCGCCCAGGTCCGAGTGCTCCCGGCCGATGGCCACGATGGTGTCGGGCCAGTTGCGCCCGATCATGTCGATGTTGACGTTGGCCACGACGTTCGCCATCGGCACCGTGGGGTGGGCCGAGAAGTATGAGCTGCCGAAGAGGCCCTTTTCCTCGCCGCTCACGGTCAGGAACAGGACCGACCGCCGCGGCCGGACGCCGCGCTGGCTGAAGGCCTCGGCCAGCTCCACTACGCCCACCGTGCCGGACCCGTCGTCGTCCGCGCCGTTGCAGATGGTGTCGCCGCCGCGCGCCTGGCACTGGCCGCCGCCGCTGGTGCCCACGTGGTCCATGTGGGCGGAGAACACCACGTACTCGTGCTTGAGCCGGGGATCGCTGCCCTCGAGCAGCCCGACGGTGTTGGGCGCCGTGGCCGACTCGAGGACCCGTTCCTGCAGCCCGAAGCCGAGGGTCAGCCCGGGCAGGTCACGGATCACCGGCGTCGCCGACGCGCGGATCTCAGCGGCGTTGATGCCGGCGGCCGTCAGCGCGCTGCCGACCGCGCGCTCGTGCACCTCGACCACCGGCACCCCGTCCTCCTCCAGCCCGTCCACCCCGACCCGCACCTGGGCCTGGTTGGCCACCCGCTGCGCGAAGGCGACGGAGTCACGATTGGAGAGGAGCATCACCGCGGCAGCCCCGCTGCTCAGCAGCGCCGTCAGCGACTGCTGGAAGGCCGGCGTCAGCGGCTTGGAATAGTCCATGATCACCAGGACGGCCTTGCCCCTGGCCTCGAGCTTCCCCGCGTCCTCGGCGGTGAACGGTCCGCCCAGGAGCACCGCCGGGAGGTGCAGCTCCTCCTTCGGCACGCGGCCGAAGGCGAAGCGGGCGTCCTTGCTCAGGTCGGCGTGCACGTGCTGCCCGGCCACAATGAAGCCCACGTGGGAGTTCACCGGGTCGATCTGGCGCCGGCTGATGGTATAGCGCTGGAACCAGCCACCATTCTCGCCGGCGGGCTTGAGGCCGAACCGCTTGAACTCGTCGGCCACGTACTGCGCCGTCTTTTCCAGGCCGGGGCTCGGCGTGTCGCGGCCCATCATGGAATCGTCGGCGATGATGTGGATCCGTCGCTGTACATCGGCGGCGGTGATGGTGGCGGCGGCGCGCTGGAGGGCCTGCGCGGCCGGGGCGGTCTGGGCCGCCAGGGCCAGGGGCGCGGCGGTGGCGAGCAGGAAGGCGCGGGCAAGCAAGGCCGGTCGCATGAAGGTCCTGTGCTGGGGTGATGGTCGGGCGCGCCCAAAGATAAGCGCCCGGTCGGGCCTGCTACGACCGGGCGCTCATCGAGGTTTCGATTCCCCTAGTTGGGACGTCGGCGACGCAGTTCCGGCTGGCCGGTACTCCGGGGCTGGGACGGCTGGGCCCGCGGCTCCGACTGGGGACGCGCGGCCGGCGGGTTCGCGCGGGGGGACTCACGCGGTGTCGAGCGCGGAGCGTCGTTCGGGGATTCGCGTCGTGGCTCCCGGACGGCGCCGTCGTCCCGGGAATCGCGGGGCTGGCGCTCGACCGGGTTGCGACGGGGGGCGCTTTCCCGGGATGAGTTCCCGTTGTCCCTGTCGGCGCCCGTGTCCCGGAGACCGCCGCCCCCTTCGCCGCCCGGCCGGCGGCGCGGGCTCGCGCCCGACCCTGGCTGCTCGCGGGTGGTCGAGGATGGCTCACGAGTCTGGTCCGGCTCGCTCCGCCGCCGCGGTTCGCTGGTGCTCTCCGGCCGCGCCTGGGGCGTGGCGGGCTGATCGCTCGGGCGGCGGCGGCTGCCTTCGGTCGAAGGCGCCGACGGGCTGCCTGTCTCAGGCGACCGCCGCCGGGGGGTCGAATTGGGCGACGCGGCACCCGGGGCCGCCGTCTCCCCGGTGCGGCGGCGCGGGGACACCGGGGCCGGGACGCTGCCCCGCCCACCCACGTCTGCGCTGGTCCGGTCGCGGTCGATCACCGGTCGGCGGTCTTCCGGCACACGGGGCCGTTCGGCGACGCGCGTGATGTAGTCGTTGCGCTGGTCGTAGTCCTTGAACACGTACCGCGGGCCGGGCCGGTACGGCCGCACGATCACGGTGCCACCCCGGTAGTAGCGATAGGGGTAGTAGTACCAGTCGTCGTAGATCACGATGCGGAACCGCGAGCAGTAGTGGCTGTAGGGATCCCAGTACCGCCAGCTGGCGTAGGTGTGACAGTCGTAGCAGACGAAGCGCGGGTAGTCATAGTGGCGCTCGACGTTGTACTCCGCCACGTCGTAGTCGTACGCATCCTCCTGGCCGATCCGCTCCGCCAGGTCCGCCACGGCGACATAGGGGTCTCCGCGTACCCGGCCGTCCGAAATGGCGCGGTAGTCCCAGTGGTCCCCACGCACCAGGTCGTCGTAATTGAAGGGGTCCTCGGACGCGATCGCGAAGATGTACCCCACGCCTGGGTAGTCATCCACCCGGAACGCCTCGTCCCGTTCCCGTCCCAGGACCTCGAAGGTCCGGCCGCCGCGGGCCCAGTTGTCCTCCCACGGGTCGATCGGAAACAGAACGCGGACGCGGCCGTCCGTATCCACCCGGAGGATGGTCACGTAGGCGTCCTGGTCACTCTTGAAGTAGACCCGGGCGTCGTCACCGCGACTGTAGACATCGTCGCGATTGAGCCAGACGTTGATGCGGGGGCGGTCGACGGACGTGCCTCGCACCCACCGGGCGATGATGGCATCCGGTGCGGTGGGGGACGGGGCTGGCCCGCTGATGGTGAGGGCGGCCAGCGCCAGGGTCAGGGCGGCGGACATGATGCCTCCAGGGACGACTGAGTGGACAGGAGGCACCAGAGCAGACGATGTGCCACGGAGCGAGAGGTGCCGTATCTTGTTGACGAATAATGACATGCGTTCATGTTGCCGGTCGGAACCCTTCCCCGGAGTGTCCGCGCCGACGGACACTCGGTGCCTGCGTTGACTTGGGCACCGATGCCCCGGTACGTTGACGCCCCCATGAGCAGCCCCGTCACGCCCAGCCGCCCGCTCGACCTCCTGGATCCCCGGGACGCCGCCCGGCTGGCCGGGCTGGAGCTGCTCACGGAGGGGATCGTCGAGGGGTTCCTGACCGGCCTGCACCGCTCCCCGCGCCGGGGCTTCTCGGTGGAGTTCGCCGAGCACCGGATGTACCAGCCCGGGGACGAACTGCGCTACGTGGACTGGAAGCTCCTCGGCCGGAAGGACCGACTCTACGTCAAGCAGTATGAAGAGGAGACCAACCTCCGCGCCATGCTGGTGGTCGACGTCAGCCGGTCCATGGCCTGGACCGGCGACGCGGCGCGGACCCTGACCAAGCTGGAGTACGTGCGCCGGTTGACGGCGGCCCTCGCCCTGCTGCTCCTGCGGCAGCGGGACGCGACCGGCCTCATCGCGTTCGATGACGCGGTGCGCGCGGTGGTGCCGGCACGGGCCCGGCCATCGCACGGCCAGCAGCTGCTCGCGGCCCTGGGCGGGCTCACGTCCGGGCGCGGCACCGCGGCGGAACCCGCGCTCCGGCGGGTGGTGGGCCTGCTGCGGCGGCGGGGCCTCGTCATCTTCATTTCCGACCTGCTGCTGGAGCGGGAGCTGTCGCTGCGGGCCCTCAAGTTCCTGCGCCACCGCGGTCACGAGGTGCTGGTGCTGCACGTGATGGATCCGGCCGAGCTGGACCTCGCCGGCCCGGCGGAAGCGCGGTTCGAGGACCCGGAGACGGGCCAGGGGGTGACGCTTCGGCCCCGGGACTGGGCGGCCGCCTACCGCGAGACAGTCACCGGCGTCGTGGCCGCCTGGCGCCGGGCCTGCCGCACCAGCGGCATCCACTACCATCACATCACCACCGACACGCCGTTCGGGCTGGCGCTGCGCCGGGTGGTGAGCCGTCCCGCCGGGCTCTCGTGATCGGCTTCCTGCAGCCCTGGGCGCTCCTCGGCCTGCCGCTGGTGGGGCTGCCACTGCTGCTGCACCTGATGCAGCGGCGCGATCCGCCCACCGTCGAATTCCCCGCCGTCCGGTACCTCGTCCAGATCTCCGAGGAGCACCAGCGCCGCCTCCGGCTCCGCCACTGGCTGCTGCTGCTGGTGCGCACCCTGCTGGTCCTCGCGCTGGTACTGGCTGCGGCGGGGCCGGCGGCCTCAGTGGCACGCGTGGCCACGCATGCCCCGAGCGCGCTGGTGGTGGTGCTGGATGATTCCCCCTCGAGCGCCGCGGTGGTGGCCGGGACGCCGCGCTTCACCGACCTGCGGGCGGCGGCCCGACGGGTGCTCGAGCGGGCCACGCCTGCCGACGCGGTCTGGCTCCTCACCAGCGATGGCGTCGCGCGGCGCGGCGCCCCCGCGACGCTCCGGGCCCAGGTGGACAGCCTCGAGCCGTCGCGGACCCGCATGGACCTGGGCCGAGCCCTGACGCTGGCCGGCGAGGTGCTGGCGACGGACGCCCGTCCCGGCGGCATCGTGGCCCTCACCGACCTGCAGGCGAGCGCCCTCAGCGCCACGGCGGCCCGGGTGCCGATCGTCGTGGCCCACCCCGCTGGGCCGGCGCCGGCGAATACCGGGGTGGTGGCGCTCGATGCCGGGGCCCAGCCGTGGACGCCGGAGGGCGGCGCCGCCCGGGCCACCGTTGCCGGGGACGCGGCGGCCCCGGCGGCCGTCGCGGTGCAGCTGGGCGAGCGCCCCGCGCGCCAGGCGCTGGTGCCGGCCGGGACGACCGCCAGCTTCACCCTCGGCCCGGCGCTCCCGGGGTGGTGGCCGGTCGCGGCGGCGCAGGTGGCCGACGAGTTCCGCCTCGACGACCGGCGCGAGGCCCTGGTCCGCGTCGCGCCCGTGGCGCGGGTGGCGTGGGACCCGCGCGACCGCTACGTGGACGCGGTCGCCGGCGTCCTGGCCGGGAGCGGCCGCATCCGGCCAGGCACCGAGCTTACCTTCGGGTCCCTCGGTCCCGGGGCCTCGGTGGTCCTCCCTCCGTCCGACCCGTCCGGGCTGGGGGCGCTCAACCGCGCACTGGAGCGACGTGGGGTCGGCTGGCGCTACGCGGCCCTGGTGGAGGCCGCCGGAATCACCGACAGCGGCGCGCTGATCGGACGGGAGACGGTGCTGCGCCGCTACCAACTCGAGCCGTTGCGTGCTGCCGCCGGCAGTGGCGTCGTGGCCACGGTCTCGGGCGCTCCGTGGATCGTGCGCTCCGGGGACGTGGTGCTCCTCGGCAGCCGGCTGGACCCGGCCTGGACCACACTGCCGCTGCGCGCCTCCTTCCTGCCGCTGGTGGATGCCTTGCTCAACCGGGTGGCCCGGGGCCAGCTGGCCGTGCTCGAGGGCGCACCGGGCGAGCCGGTGCTGTTGCCGGATCTCGTGACCCATGTGGCCCAAGGCGAGCGTCGCTGGGCGGTCGAGGGCGGCGCGGCGTTCCGGCCCCCGGCGACCGGGCTCTACTTCCTCCTCGCCGGGCGGGACACGGTGGGTGGGCTGGCCGTGAACCTGGATCCGCGAGAGTCTGCCCTCGCGGCCGCCGATCCGGGTCTGGTGAGGGGGTTGTGGCCGACCGCACGACTGTTCGACCTCGCCGAGGCTCCGGACGCCGCCTTTGCTGGCGTGGGCCGGGCCAGCCTGTCAGGGCCGCTCCTCTGGCTGGCCTTCCTCCTGGCCCTCGCCGAAGTGGTGCTCGCGAGCGTGACCCGCCGGGCCGCATGACGCTCCAGCTGCTGCTCGACGCCTTCGAACGCACCGCCTTCGCCTTCGACCTGCGGGAGCGGCTGCCGGGTCGCGGCGCGGCACTGCCGCTCGCCGGCCTTCCCGGCTCGAGCCCGGCGGTGCTGCTGGCCTGGCTGGCGCGGACGTTCCCCTCGCGCCTGTTCACGGTCGTGGCCACCACGCCCGCGGATGCCGAGCGATGGGTCACGGACCTGCAGCACCTCACCGATGCCCCGGTGGCCCTCTACCCGCAGCGGGAATCACTCGGCGAGGAGGAGCCGCACTACGAGATCGCCGGGGAGCGGGCGGAGACGCTCGCGGCGCTGCTCGAGGGGCGGCTGCGGATCCTCGTGACCACCGCCCGCGCCACGCAGGAGCGCACCGGCGTCGTCGCGGGCCTGCAGTCCACCACGCTGCGGCTCGGCGGGTCCGGCACCCCGCCGCTCGGCGCGGTGGCGGCGCAACTCGAGTCCATGGGCTATGCCCGGGTGGTGACCGTCACCGAGGTGGCGCAGTTCAGCGTGCGGGGCGGAATCATCGACGTGTACGGCTTCGGCATGGCGGGCCCCGCCCGGCTCGAGTGGTGGGGTGACGCGCTGGACTCGCTCCGCGGCTTCGACCTGACCACCCAGCGCAGCGGGGAGGCCCTCGACGAGATCACCGTGCTGCCGCTGGGCGGATCGGCGACGCGCGACCGCTCGGGCGCCGGGGGTGCCGGGGAGCGCCGGACCCTGCTCGAACTGCTGCCTTCAGAGACCCTGCTGCTCGAGGAATCGGCCGGGGCCAACGCCGAGGAGGTGGGCCGCTCCTGGCGCGAGGCGGCGCACCACCTTGAGGTGGCGCGCCGGCTGGGGGAGGAGGTCCCCGCCCGCGAGGCGCTGTTCGAGCCTCCCGAGGCCTGGGCGGCGCGCCTCGCGGCCTTCGGGCGGCTGGTGGTGCGGGGCGAGGGTGAGTCCGGGGCGCTGAACGCGGGGTTCTACCCGCCGGAGGTGGTCGACCGGGACGTCCGACGGCTGCGGAGCCTGCTCGCCGGCGAGGTCCCCACCCTGGTGCTCTGCGACAACGAGGGCCAGCTGGAGCGACTGGACGAACTGCTGCACGAGGACGGGCGGCGGGGAAGCAGCGCCACGCTGGCCATCGGGGCGCTCGACGGTGGCTTCGTGATGCGGAGCCTGCGGGTCCTCACCGACCACGAGATCTTCCGCCGGGCGCGCCGGCTGCGCCGGGCGCGGCGCTACCGGCAAGCGGCGCCGACGGCGGCCACGGGCCAGCTCGCCGCCGGCGACTACGTGGTGCACCTGGATCACGGCATCGGGGTGTACCGCGGCATCGCGACGATCCAGGTCGGCGAGTCGACGATGGAGGTGGCGATCGTCGAGTACGAGGGCGGCGACCGGCTCAACGTCCCGCTCTACCGCCTCGACCAGCTGGAGCGCTACCGGGCCGCCAGCGAGGACGGCGACCAGCCGCCCCCGCGGCTGCACAAGCTCGGCGGCACCTCGTGGCAGCGGGTCCGCGACCGGACGCGGCAGGCCATCAAGGAGATGGCGGCGGAGCTGCTGGACCTCTATGCCCGACGGCAGGTGAGCGCCGGGTACGCCTTCCCACCCGATACCCGCTGGCAGCGCGAGCTCGAGTCGGCGTTCCTCTACGAGGACACCCCGGACCAGCGGAAGGCCACGGAGGCGGTGAAGCGGGCCATGGAGCAGCCGCTGCCGATGGACCTTCTGCTGGTGGGGGACGTGGGCTACGGCAAGACCGAGGTGGCGGTGCGGGCCGCCTTCAAGGCGGTGCAGGGGGGCAAGCAGGTCGCGGTGCTGGTGCCGACGACCATCCTCGCGGACCAGCACTACCGCACCTTCAGCGAACGGCTGGCGGACTTCCCGGTGAAGGTCGAGGTGCTGTCACGCTTCCGCACCGCGAAGGAGCAGAAGGCCGCGCTGGAGCGGCTGGCCGCCGGCGACCTCGACGTGGTCATCGGCACCCACCGCCTGCTGTCGCCGGATGTGCAGTTCAAGGATCTCGGCCTGCTGGTGGTGGACGAGGAACACCGCTTCGGGGTGCGCCACAAGGAGCGGCTCAAGGCGCTCCGGCTCACGGTGGACGTCCTGACCCTCACCGCGACACCGATCCCGCGCACCCTGCACCTCTCGCTGGCGGGGCTGCGCGACCTGGTGCTGATCGAGACCCCGCCGCGGGACCGCTCCCCCATCCTCACTTTCGTGGAGCCCTGGGACGACGGGCTGCTCGAGGAGGCGTTCGCGCGGGAGCTGGACCGCGGGGGGCAGGTATTCTTCGTCCACAACCGCATCGAGACCATCGATACCCTCGCCGCCAGGGTGCGCGCCCTGGCGCCCCGCGCGCGCGTAGCGGTGGGGCACGGCCAGATGACGGCCGACGCGCTCGAGGACGTGATGCGGCGCTTCGTGCTTGGCGAGGTGGACATCCTCGTCTCCACGATGATCGTGGAATCGGGGCTGGACGTGGCCAACGCGAACACGATGGTGGTCCACGACGCGCAGCGCTTCGGGCTGGCGCAGCTGTACCAGCTGCGGGGGCGGGTGGGCCGCAGTCACCGGCGAGCCTACTGCTACCTGGTGGTGCCGGACCTGATCGACCGCGACGCCGAGGAACGGCTCAAGGTGCTCGAGCACCACACCGACCTCGGCGCGGGGTACCGGATCGCGCTCAAGGACATGGAACTGCGCGGCGCGGGCAACCTGCTTGGCCAGGAGCAGTCAGGGCACGCGCAGGCGGTCGGGTTCGACCTCTACCTGCGGTGGCTGGAGGAGACGGTGCGTGCGCTCCGCGGGCAGGCGGGGAAGGTGGAGCGGCCAGCCCCGCCCGAGGTCGTCCTCGACCGGCCGGCCCACCTGCCCGACGCGTTCGTGGCGGCCGACGACGTCAAGCTCGACTTCTACCGCCGACTGGCGCGGGCCCTGACCTCTGGCGACATTCAACAGCTGCGCGACGAGCTGCGGGAACGGTTCGGGCCGCTGCCGGAGGCGGCAGAAATGCTGCTCCACATGGCGCAGCTTCGCACCGTCGGGGCGCAGCTCGGGCTGCAGCACCTGCTGGTCCGGGGCGATGAGGCCCGGCTCACCTTCCGCGAGGGCACGGCCCCCCGGTTCGCCGGGCTCT
Source organism: Gemmatimonadales bacterium (assembly GCA_044221045.1). Classification (GTDB taxonomy): domain Bacteria; phylum Gemmatimonadota; class Gemmatimonadetes; order Gemmatimonadales; family GWC2-71-9; genus JADJOM01. The sequence goes on along the minus strand of JBGAPX010000104.1, from coordinate 876 downwards.
CGGCCGCCCTCGACCACGTGCAGCTCGCCGTCGAGGTCCGACGCACGGTGCCGCTCGCGCTCCGCCTGACGCGGCTGGGTGGCGAGGCGCTGGTCCCGGCGCTGGTGCGGGCGCTGGGGCTGGTGGCGGAGAAGCAGCTGGGCGGGTAGCGGCAGGCATTCGATCTCAGATTGGGAGCAGGCATGCGACGGTTGGCCGTGGGAGTGCTCGGCGCGGTGGTGGCGCTGTCGGGCTGCGATGCGATCAAGCGGATGTCGGGCGGCACGCCCACCGTGGTGGCGACGGCCGCGGGGCAGCAGCTGAGCGTGGACCGGCTGGCCCGGCTCATGGCGGGAATCAAGGGCGTGCCGATGGCCCCGGAAGCGGCTGACTTCATCGCCAACCTCTGGGTGGACCACACCCTCCTGGCGCAGTCGCTGGCGGCCGGGGAGACCTTCCTCGACTCCGTCACGGCGAGCGAGGTGATGTGGCCCGAGCTGGTGGAGCTGCGTGGCAGCCGCTGGCACGACACCCTGCTGGCCCGGAAGATCCCGTTCACCGACGCGGTAGTCGACAGCATCTACGCGGCCGACCAGGTGCGCCTGTTCCAGCACATCCTGGTGCGGGTGGAATCCACCGCCGAGCCGCCGGCGCGCGCCGCCGGGCGGCGACGGGCGGAGGCGATGCTCGCCCGGGTGCGCGGCGGGGCCGACTTCGGGCAGGTGGCCGGCCAGATCAGCGACGATCCCGCGAGCAAGCTCGACAGCGGCTACCTGACGCCCGCCCCGCGCGGCCGGTGGGTGACGGCCTTCGACAGCGCCGGCTGGACCCTGGCCCCCGGCGCGATGACCGGGCTGGTCGAGACCCCCTTCGGCTACCACGTGATCCGCCGGCCGC
>JBGAPX010000103.1:0-13101 GCA_044221045.1 Gemmatimonadales bacterium | reverse complement strand
GCTTGTCCTTGAACAGGAAACCGCCGCCACCGAGCACGATCACCGCCGCCACCACCGCGAGGGGGACCATCGGCAGGCCCGCCTTGGCGGGCGCGGCGGGGCGGCCCGCGGCGGCAGCCGCCTGCGTCGGGGGCGCCGCCCGGGGCGCCCGGCCCGCCGCGGGGTCCACGCGGGTGGCGGGGACGGCGGCCTTGAGCTCCTCCGCCTTCACGACCTGGGTGCCGGCCTCGACGTCGACCGCGCCCATCGAGTGGGTGGCCAGCGCCTTCACGTCGCGCGCGAAGTCGCCGGCGCTGCGGTAGCGCTGGTCGGGACTGCGGGCCAGGGCCCGGTCGATCACCCGCTGCACCTCCGCCGGGAAGCGCACGTCGGGGCGCGCCACCGCGAGCGGCAGCGGATCGTCCGTCAGGCGCTTGATCATGGTCTCCTGCTGGCTGTCGGCGGGGAAGGGGCTCGCCCCCGTCAGCATCTTGTAGAAGACCAGGCCGAGGGAGTAGAGGTCGCTCCGGCCGTCCACGCCGTCGCCCGCCAGCTGCTCCGGGCTCATGTACTCCGGCGTGCCCACCACGAATCCGGTCTTGGTGACCTTCTGCGCCTTGCCGTCGTCGCCGCCGATGGCCTTGGCGATGCCGAAGTCCACCACCTTGACGGTGTCCTTGTCACGGGTGGTGATGACCATGATGTTGTCGGGCTTGAGGTCGCGGTGCACGATGCCCAGGTCATGGGCCACCTGCAGCGCCTCTGCCGTCTGGGTCACGATCGCGGCCGCGCGGGCCAGCGGCAGCGTCCCGGCGTCCTCCATCAGGCCGCTCAGGCTCTTGCCCTCGATGAACTCCATCGCCAGGTAGATGAGCCCGTCGGGCGTCTCGCCGAAGTCGTAGATGGCGCAGACGTTGGGGTGGCTGATCCGGCTCGCGTTCGCCGCCTCGCGGTTGAAGCGGCTGATGGCGTCCGGGTCGCTCATCGTCCCCGGCATCATGATCTTGATGGCGCAGCGGCGGCCCATCTTCACGTGCTCGGCCAGGTAGACCTGGCCCATGCCGCCCTCGCCCAGCTTCTTGGTGATGTGGTACCGCTCGGCGATCACCTGGCCCAGCAGGTCGCCCGCCGCACCCGACTTCCGGAGCGGGGTGCCGTCCCGCTGGCAGAACAGCTGGTCGTCGCCGTACTCGGCGCCGCAGGTGGTACAGACCTTCATGCGATCTCCGCGCGCAGCATCTGGTCCCCGACGAGCAGCCGCGCCCCCGGCGGCACCCGCCGCTCGCCCTTCACCGCCACCGCCACTCCGTTGCGGCTGCCGGCGTCCACCAGCACGAAATCGGCATCCTCGCTCCGGATGAGCGCGTGCAGCGCGCTCATCGAGGAGTCGTAGGGAAACTGCCAGTCGCCCTGCTCCCGCCCGATCCGCACCGAGCGCCCCGGCGACAGCGTCAGGAGGTCCCGCGCGCTGCCATCCCCGCGCACCTGCGCCAGGTTGGCGATGTCCGCGGCGGGGGTAAGGCTGCCGAGGCGCCGGGTGGCGTCCTGCTCCGGCGGGCGCGGCCCGGGGTAGCCCAGCCGGCGGTAGCGCAGGATCTGGCTGCCCAGCAGGATCAGGTCACCGTCGGTCAGCTTGTGCGGCTCCTCGAGGTACAGCCAGGTGCCGTTCTTGCTGCCGAGGTCGCGGAGCGTGAGGATGCCGTCGAGGAAGAGGAACTGCGCGTGCAGCGGGGAGAGGTAGTCGTCGTCGGGGAAGTTGATGTCGGCGCCCTGCCGCCCGAGGGTGGTGACGGCGTTCATCAGGGCGAATCGCTGCGCCACCTGCCCGCCGCGGTCCAGCAGGGCCAGCTGCGGTGCCGTGGCGGGAGCCTTGGTGCCGCTCGCCGCGGGTACCTGCGGCTGCGGTCCGGTGTTGCCGAAGGCGGCGCCGCACGCCGGACAGAACTTGGAGCCCTGTTCGTTGAGCCGGCCACAGCGGGTGCAGGCGTGGGCCGCCCGGGCCTGCGTCAGGCGGGTGCCGCACTGCCCGCAGAAGGGCAGGTCGGCCGTCACACCGGCATTGCAGCTCGGACACTTGAGGGAGGGGCCGCCCGCCATGCCGCGGGACACCTCGGGTGCGGGGGGCGACATTACGCCACTGCCCCGGACCGGGGCGCGGCAAACCGCCGACCGTCACACGCCAGGCGCTTGGTGATGGTGCGTTCCTCGGACAAGGGCAGTACAGGGAAGGCCTCTGTCAGCAATCTAGGATTGCCCGGGTGGAGCGTCAACGGACGATCTGCCCTAAGTCGCGGTGGCTGTGTACCTTGCAGTTCATGGCCTCCCCGCGCCACTGGCGTCGTGTCCTGCCCCTCCTCCTGCTGGCCGGCTGCGGCCGCCTCCCCGTCCCGGCCAGCCCCGGGTCCGGACCCCTCCCCGGAGTGCCGGAAGTCCAGGGCCCACTCAATCTCCACGTGGTCTACCCCGGGCCCAGCGACCTCGTCGAGGCGCGGGATTCCACCTTCCTCTTCGGGAGTGTCGGGGACGGCCGGGCGCTCCTCACCATTGACGGCGCCCCGGTCCGGGTCTGGCCGAACGGCGCGTGGCTGGCGTGGGTCGCGGTGCCCCCCGATTCCGTCGCCGCCTTCGTCCTCTCGGCGCACCACGGCACCGACAGCGTCCGGCTCGAACTGCCCCTCCGCCGCCCGGCCCGCTTCCGGCCCCCACCGGGTGCGGTGTGGGTGGACAGCACCAGCTTCAGTCCCGCCGGCCGGGCGTGGTGGCCCGCCGATGAGTTCCTGCCGGTCAGCCTGCGCGCCGCCGCGGGATCGGAGGTGCGGCTGGTGCTTCCCGACGGCACCCTGGTACCGCTGGCCCCCGATCACGGTCCGGGTGAGGTGGCCTGGGGGATCCGCGCCTTCGATCGGGATACCACGCGCCTGGCCGTGCCGCTCCAGGCCGATCGCTACATCGGAGGACTCCGCGGGCGCGCGGTCGGTCCCTCGCCGGGAGCCGTCCTCGGGGGCGCCGGCGCCGGCTGCTGCCAGGCCGAAGGGCCGGTGATCGTGGAGGCCATCCAGGGCGCCGATACCGCGCGGGCCCTCTGGCCCCTGCGCCTGGCCCTCCTCGATACGCTGCCCCTGGTGGCGGAGCTCGACGACGACACGGCGGGCACCGGCGAGACCGACAGCCTCACCGTGGGGCGGGCTCGGCCGGGCGCCACCTACCACTGGTTCTTCCCCACCGGCACCCGCGGCGTGGTCACCGGACGCCTGGGCGACGACCTCCGGCTGCGGCTCTCGCGCGGTCAGGAGGCGTGGGTTGCCGCCGCGGATGTGGTCCCGCTTCCGGTGGGGACGCCGGCGCTCCGGGCCACGGTGCTTTCGCTCACCGCCACGCCGCTCGCCGACCGGGTGCTGCTCCGGATCCCGCTGACCAGCCGGGTGCCCTTCCGGGTGGAGGAGGAGCGTGGCCGGCTGACCCTGCGGCTCTACCATGCCGTGAGCGACATCAACTGGACCCGCTACGGCGCGGGCGACCCCTGGCTGCGCGAGGTGCGCTGGCTGCAGGCCGCGAGCGACGAGGTGACCATCGCGGTCGAGGTCGCCGGCACCCTGTGGGGCTACCGCGCGCGCTGGAGCCGCAACGACCTGGTGCTGGAACTCCGGCGCCCGCCGCGGGTGGATCGAGGCCACCCGCTGCGCGGCCGCCGCCTCGTGATCGACCCTGGGCATCCCCCGGCCGGCGCCACCGGACCCACCGGCCTCCGCGAGGCGGAGGCCAACCTGGCGGTGTCGCTCGAGCTCGCGCGCCTGCTCGCGGCCGCCGGGGCCGAAGTCGTCCTCACGCGCCGCACCGACGCCGCCCTCGACCTGGCCTCCCGCGTCCGGATCGCCGACTCGGTCGACGGGGAGATCCTCGTGTCCATCCACAACAACGCGCTGCCGGATGGGGTGAACCCCTTCACCAACAATGGCTCGAGCGTGTTCTACAATCACCCGCGCAGCCTGCCGCTGGCCGCCGACCTGCAGGCGGCGCTGGTGCGGAACCTCGGCCTGCGCGATCTTGGCGTGGCCCGGGGCGACCTCGCGCTCACCCGCGCCACCTGGATGCCCGCGGTCCTCACCGAAGGGCTCTTCATGATGATCCCGGAGCAGGAGGCGGCGCTGCGCGGCCCGTGGGGGCAACGGGCCTACGCTCGCGCGGTGTACGACGGGCTCCTCGCCTTCCTGAAACGTGTGGCAGCGGGGCAGGGGACCGACGTCCCCTAGCCCGAGAGCCGTTCCGGTGCTTCGTGGTTCCCGTCCAGCCCAGAGCCTGATGCCGACACGCCGCGTCCTCGCTGTCCTCTGTATCGTCGCGGGTAGCCTCGCCGGCGCCGCACGCGCCGCCGCCCAGTCCCCGGAGGACCGGGTGGCGATCGAGCGCTTCCGCGACTCACTGGACACCGTGGCCGACAGCGCGCCGGTCCTGGCGCTGGAGCAGCGCCTCATCGCCGCCGCCCGCGCCGACCGGAACAACGCCATGCGCCACCTCGAGCTCGGCTTCGTGGCGCTGCGGCTCGGCGAGCTGGGCAGCAAGACCCGCTTCGAGGATGCTGCCGGCGAATTCCAGTGGGCCACCGAGCTGCAGCCCGACTGGCCCTGGGCCTGGTACGGCCTCGGCATCGCGGAAGACCGCGTGGGTGACAGCGAGATCGCCCTGGTCTCCGGGCTGCAGGCGATGTTCGGCAAGGATCACCTCACCCGTGCCGCCAACGCCTACGCCCGCTCGATCCAGGCCGATCCCTCGTTCGTGCGCGGGCTGGTGGAACTCGCGGCCACCGCGCTCCGCCAGCGGATCAACGTGAAGACCGCCCTGGCCCGCGAGGCCCTGCGCCAGGCGGCCGCCACCAGCGCCGCGGCCAACCCCGAGGTGCTCCTGTTCCGCGGCCGGCTGGAGCGGGAGGTCGGGGACATCGATTCCGCCCGCGTGGCGTTCCAGGGGTACCTCGACCGGGGCGGCAACGAGGGCCTGGGCCTGCTGGAGATGGCCCGTACCGAGCTCCTCGCCGGCCAGCTCATCGGCCAGCGGCCCTACTTCGAGGGGGCCGTCCTCGACGATCCCGTCTCGGTCCGGGAGTACCGCGCCGACCTCGCCCTCGTGGCCAATGACAGCGCGCTCGCGGAGTACGACGTGAGCACCGGGGCCCGCCGGGTGGCGTTCCTGCGGCGCTTCTGGAGCCAGCGGGATCGGTCCGAGCTGCTCGCCGACGGCGAGCGGCTGCGGGAGCACTACCGGCGGCTCTATTACGCCAAGCGCACCTTCCGGCTGGTTTCCACCAACCGCCATTACGACATCGTGGAGCGGTTCCGCAGCGGCAGTCGCGATTACGACGACCGCGGGATCATCTACATCCGGCACGGCGAGCCCACCCGGCGCGCCACCTACAACGCGCCCGGGGTGCAGCTCAACGAATCGTGGATGTACGAGCGGGCCGACGGCAGCATGGTGTTCCACTTCCTGGCCCGGGAGGATGTGCAGGACTACAAGCTGGTGGAGAGCCTGTTCGACGTCCTCGGGTTCAGCGACGCCCTCGCCCTGCGCGGCGACCGCGACAACACGGCCTCCGGCCGGGTCAACGAGCTCCTCCTCACCCGCGACCGCCTCGACCCCGTGTACGGCCGCCTCATGCAGGCCGGCAGCGCGGGATCCCAGCGCTACCTCACCGAGGAGCGGCTGCTCGGGCGCCGCAGCATCGACCGGGGCACCCGGACCGACAGCTACGAACTCAGCTATGCCCGCAAGCTGCGCCTGATGACCGACGTGGTGGTGGCCGGCCAGGACTCCGGCAGCAGCCTCCTGCATGTGTCCTACGCGATCCCGGGGTCGGCCCTCCGGCCCGTGCCCTCCGATCGCGGCCACCTCTATCCGGTCCGGGTCCGCCTCAGCGTGGTCGACCGGACCGGCCGGCCGGTGGTCGCGGTGGACAGCACCCGGTACTTCCTGAACGCCGTGCCGGTCCCCGACAAGGAACACCTCGTCGGCGAGCTGCGGGTGCCCGTCCTCCCCGGGCGGCTTACCTACCGGCTGGCGGTCGAGCAGGGGAGCGACAACGGCGTCGTGCTGGCCGCTGACACCATCACCGCGGGCGACTTCTCGGGCCGGACCTTTGCCCTGAGCGGCGTGGTCCTCGGGAGCCGGGCCACCAACGTGACCTGGCGTCCCGCCCCGGCCGACACGGTCTGGTTCAACCCGCTGCGACGCTACAGCCGGACGGCGCCGATGCAGCTCTACTATGAGGTCTACGGCCTCCCCGCCGGCGCTCCCTTCACCACCGATGTCATGGTGGTGAAGCAGGGCGGGGGCGGATTCCTCGGCCTCTTCGGGTCCCGCAAGCCCGCGATCCGGCTCGGGTTCCAGGACCAGGCGGAGGGACCGGCCACCCGGCTCAGCCGCGCCGTGACCCTGGACCGGCTCTCCCCCGGCAAGTATGAACTGCTGCTGATCGTGAAGGATGCCACCGGCGAGACCCGGCAGAGCCGCGCCGGCTTCGAGGTTATCCCCTAACTCTAGGGATTCAAAGCACTTGACTCGCCGCGCCGGTCCCCTCTAGGTTCGGCCATGTTCTGTTCACGGTGCGGCACGGAAGTCGAGAAGCCCACGCAGTTCTGCCCCACCTGCGGCCTCGACCTGCGGGTGTCGACGCCGGTCCAGGCGATCGCCACCGGGGACGTCACCGAACTCGACATCGTGCGCGAGGCCCTGGCCGAGGAATACGAACTCCTCGAGGAGCTGGGCCGGGGTGGCATGGCGATCGTCTACCGCGCCATGGACAAGCACCTCGAGCGTGAAGTCGCCATCAAGGTCCTCCCCTTCTCGCTGGCCTTCGACGCGGAATTCGTCGAGCGCTTCACGCGGGAGGCCCGCACCTCCGCCCAGCTCGAACACCCCAACATCATCCCGATCTACCGCGTCGGCAAAACCGGCCGGGTGATTCACTTCGTGATGAAGTTCCTGCGCGGGGGCTCGCTCTCGCGCGTGCTCGCGGAGCGGAAGAAGCTGAACCCGCCCGAGATCCGGAAGCTGCTGGCCGACGTCGGGAGCGCGCTGGGCTACGCCCACAAGCGGGGCATCGTCCACCGCGACATCAAGCCCGACAACATCATGTTCGATGAATTCGGGCAGTGCGTGGTGACCGACTTCGGCATCGCCAAGGCGGGGAGCGGCTCCAAGCTCACCGGTACCGGCATGTCCATCGGCACCCCGCACTACATGAGTCCTGAGCAGGCGCGGGCACAGAGCACCGACGGCCGCAGCGACCTCTACAGCCTGGGGGTCCTCGCCTACCAGGCGCTCGTGGGCGAAGTGCCCTATGATGGCGAGGACAGCTTCTCCATCGGCTACAAGCACATCATGGAGCCGATCCCGGTCCCGCTGCTCGACACCGTCGAGGAGCGGCGCCTCTTCGAGATCATCAAGCGCCTGATCGCCAAGGATCCCTACGACCGGTTCCAGGACGCCGAGGGCCTGCTCAAGGCTCTCGAAGGGCAGCCGCGGGAGTCGGTGGTGCAGCGCCGGGTCTCCGCCGCCCAGGCCATGCTGGCGGCCCAGTCCACCGCGCCGCTGTCGGCCGCGTCCGTGCCGCTCTCGCCGGTTTCGCAGTCCGGCCCCAACCCCGCGCAGCCGCGGCGGCCCTCCGATTCGGTGATGCTCCCCGGGGAGGCGCGCCGGCCGGTGATGCGCCGGTCGGTCGTGGCCCAGGAGCCGCCGCCGGTGAGCTGGGTGCCCTGGGCCCTCGCCGGTCTGCTGGTGCTCGGCTTCATCCTGGGTGGCCTCTGGCTCTACCGCGCCGGGGTGCTCGGTGGCCCGGTCCGACCCGATAGCGTACCCGCGGCGGCGCCGGCCGAGTCGCTGCCGGCCGCCGGAGCCACGCTCGATGACCCGGGCGGGGGGGCCGAGCCGGGACGACTCGATGCTGCGCCACCCGGCGATGCCCCGGTGAGCCGCCCCGCGGCGGCGCAGGCGGCCCCGGAACGGCCGCCGGCCGCGACCACGGACAGCGGCACGCTCCAGTTCACGCCGCTCCCCTCCGGCACCGCCCTCTACATCGATTCACGGGTCGAGACCAGGGTCGGCTCCGGCATCCGGCTGCCGGTGGGGTGGCACGAGATCGGGATCTCGGCGCCAGGCTTCGCGCTCTACATTGATAGTGTCCAGATCGAACCGGGTCGGACCGTCACCCTCTCGCCCAACCTGAGCGCCACCAATTCCCCGGCCCCGCCCGCGGGATCGGCGGCGGAGCTGCGACGCCGGGCGCTGGCGCGGCTCGATTGCGACAATCCGTCGCCTGCCAATCGGTTCGGACAGGCGTGCTATGACTCGCGACCCCAGCCGCTGGGTCCGTTGCGGGTGGCGGTGCCTGCTGGCATTCGTGGCACGCCGAGCCCGGTGATCCTGATCGTGAAAGTGTCGCGACAGGGGCGGACCCTCGCAATCCGGACCCGGCAGCGGTCGAGCGACGATCGGTTCACGGCAGCGGTCGAGTCGTATGCGCAGTCGCTGCAGTGGACGCCGGCCATGCGCGAGGGCCAGCCGGTGGACGGCTGGACCCAGGCGCCCTTCCAGCCCGACATCCCATGAGCGAGCCCCGGATCCACCCCACGGCCTTTGTCGCGCCCACCGCCGCCGTCATGGGGGACGTGGAGCTCGGCGAAGAGGCCAGTGTCTGGTACGGCGCGGTGCTGCGCGGCGACACCGACCGCATCCGGGTGGGGGCGCGGAGCAACCTCCAGGATGGCACGATCATCCACGTGGACGAAGGCGTCCCGTGCCGGGTCGGCGACCGTGTTGGGGTGGGGCATCGGGTGATCCTGCACGGCTGTACAGTCGAGGACGACTGCCTGATCGGCATGGGGAGCATCATCCTCAACGGGGCGGTGGTGGGGCGGGGGAGCTTCGTGGGCGCCGGAGCGCTGATTCCGGAGGGGATGGAGGTGCCCCCGGGGATGCTGGTGATGGGGATGCCGGCGCGGATCGTGCGCGCGGTGGACGAGCGGCTCGCGACGCGGATCGCGCACACCTGGCAGCACTACGTCGCGCAGGCGCGGCGACATCGCTCTGGTTCTTTTCCACTTGTCAAGTGATCGCGACGGCCGCGCGTGAGGTGGGCGACGGGGTCGGGACGCGCGGCGCGGAGGGGCGTGGCATCTTTGTGATGTGAAAAGCGGTTTTCCGCGTGATTGCGTGGGATTCCTGCGTATTGTCGTCGGGCCCCTCCGTTTCTACTTTTGACTCCCCCGTAGTTGACGATTCCGTGATCCGACAATGGCTGTTTGGTGACACCTCTCGCCCCGACCGCAGGGACCGCCATGGCGATTTCCAACGATTCCAAGCATGTGCTCGACCTCTCCGCCAACGCCATCACGGTGCTGGAAAAGCGCTACCTGATCAAGGATGACCAGGGCAAGCCGACCGAATCCTCCCCCGACCTCTTCTGGCGCGTCGCCCGCACCATTGCCGAGCCCGATCGCAAGTACGGGGCCTCCGCCGGCGCCGTGGAAGCCCTGGCCGAGGCGTTCTTCGGCCTGATGGCCCATCGCATGTTCATGCCGAACAGCCCGACCCTCATGAACGCCGGCCGGCCGCTGGGTCAGCTGTCGGCCTGCTTCGTGCTCCCGGTGGAGGATGCCCTCTCCAACGGCCGCAGCGGCATCTACGACACCCTCCGGTCCATGGCCCTGGTGCACCAGTCCGGGGGCGGGACCGGCTTCTCGTTCTCGCGCCTGCGGCCCAAGAACGACATCGTCCGCTCCACGATGGGCGTGGCCAGCGGCCCGGTGTCGTTCATGAGCCTCTACGATGCCTCCACCGACGTCGTCAAGCAGGGTGGCACCCGCCGGGGCGCCAACATGGGGATCCTCCGGGTGGATCACCCGGACATCATGGATTTCATCACCTGCAAGGACGACATCACCAAGATCACCAACTTCAACATCTCCGTCGCCGTGACCGACGCCTTCATGGCCGCGGTCGAGGTCGACGGCGAGTACGACCTCATCCACCCCAAGACCCGGCAGGTGGTGGGCAAGCTCAAGGCCCGCGAGGTCTGGAGCCGCATCATCCACGGCGCCTGGAAGACCGGCGAGCCCGGCGTGTTCTTCATCGACCGCGCCAACCAGTACAACCCGGTGCCGCACCTCGGCGCCTACGAGGCCACCAACCCCTGCGGCGAGCAGCCGCTGCTGCCCTACGATGTCTGCAACCTGGGCTCGATCAACGTCGGCTACTTCGTGAAGGACGGCCAGGTCGACTGGGAGCATCTGCGCCAGGCGATCCACCTCTCGACCCACTTCCTCGAGAACGTGATCGACGCCAACAACTACCCGCTGCCCGAGATCGACGACCTCTCCAAGCGCATCCGGCGCATCGGCCTCGGCATCATGGGCCTCGCCGACCTGCTCATCCGCCTCGGCATTCCCTACGACAGCGATGAGGGGGTGGAGATGGGCCGCCGGATCATGGCCTTCCTCGACGAGGAGGCCAAGGTCGAATCCGAGCGGCTGGCCAGCCAGCGCGGCGTCTTCCCGGAGTGGGAGCAGAGCATCTGGGGTCCCGACGCCAGCTGCGGCCGCGACGCCCAGGGCAACCGCATCCGCCCCATGCGCCGCCTGCGCAACTGCAACGTCACCACCGTGGCCCCCACCGGCACCATCTCGATCATCGCCGGCTGCAGCTCCGGGATCGAGCCGCTGTTCGCCGTGGCCTTCATGCGCAACCAGGCCGGCGTGCTCATGCCGGACGTCAACGAGGACTTCGTCGCCACCGCCCAGCGCGAGGGGTGGTACTCCGAAGCCCTCATGAAGCAGATCGCCGAGGCCGGCACCATCCACCTCCCCGAGGTCCCGGAGAAGTGGCAGCGGGTCTTCGCCACGGCCAACGAGATCAAGCCGGAGTGGCACATCCGGATGCAGGCGGCCTTCCAGGCCCACAATGACAGCGCCATTTCCAAGACCTGCAACTTCGCCAACGACGCGACCGAGGAGTATGTCGAGGAGATCTACCGCCTCGCCTTCTCCCTCGGCTGCAAGGGCGTGACCGTCTATCGTGACGGCAGCCGCGACATGCAGGTGCTCTCCACCGGCTCCACCGCCAAGAAGGTGGCGGAGCAGGCCACCAGCTCCGGCAAGGCGGAGGCCCGCGCCGACCTCGAGCTGTCCGGCGGCGCCGACGCCCCGGCCCGCGCCGATGCCGCCGACCTGCATGGCGAGATCGCCGAGATCCGCGCCGAGAACGAGCGGCTCCGCCGCCTGGTGCTCGACCTCGAGGCCGAGAACCTGCAGCGGCGCCAGAAGCGCTCCCGTCCCGAGATGCTCCGCGGCATCACCCGCCGGGTCGAGACGCCCCTGGGCACCCTCTACGTCACCATCACCGAGGACGACCGCGGCCAGCCGTTCGAGGTCTTCATGAGCCTCGGCAAGGCCGGCGGGGCGATCATGGCCGACGTCGAGGCGATGGGTCGCCTCATCAGCCTGGCGCTGCGGTCCGGGATCCCGCTCAAGGAGATCCACCGCCAGATCCGCGGCATCAGCTCCGACCGCGCCATCGGCCTCGGGCCCAACAAGGTCCTCTCGGTCCCGGACGCCGTCGGCATCGCCATCGAGAAGTGGATGCAGGAGAAGGCCGGCATCCAGCAGGAGCTGCTGCCCGGTGGCGCGCCGGCCGCGCTGCCGCCCACCGCGCTCGTGCCCACTGTCGCCCAGGTGCAGAAGTCGGTGGCGCCGGGGGGAGAGCAGCTGCACTCGGTGCACCAGCAGCCCGTCCTCACCGGCGCCTGCCCCGACTGCGGATCGCAGCTGGAGTTCGCCGAGGGCTGCATGAAGTGCCACGTCTGCGGCTTCTCCGAGTGCGGCTGATTTAGGCCGTCCCGGAGCGGCCCGGAGCCGCGCGGTGCCCAGGGGGGATGTGCCAGTCGGGGCTGGCCATCCCCCCTTGGCGCATCCACCCGCTCGCCGGCCGGGCCCGGACGAGGCAGATTGCCCCGTCGCCCCCGAGCCTGCTGGCCCCCCTTCCCGGAGCGCCGATGGACTACCCCCGAGAGTACCTGCCGACGGCCGAGCTGCCCCGCGCGGCGAGCCCGCTGCTGCAGCACCTGCTCGACACCTACCTGTCCGAGACCAACAAGACCGCCGCGGTCTGGGCCGAGCTTCGTGACGACCAGCTGGGCTTCCGGCCCCATCCCCGGAGCGGCACGGTCGGCGAGATCCTCAAGCACCAGATCCTCTCGGAGCGGCGCTTCTTCGCCGAGTTCATCGGACTCCAGGAGCCGCCGGCGGCCGAACTGCTCCCGGCGGGGGAGCCCACGGTGGCCGCCTACATCGAGCGATACGTGGCGCTGGCCCGGCCGCGCCTGGCGGCGCTCGCCGGGCGCGACGAGGCGTTCTGGCTGGGCCACGTTCCGTTCTTCGACGTGACGCGGGAGCGGATCTGGGTGTTCTGGCGCCGGGTGCTCCACACCGCGCACCACCGGGCGCAGGTTGGCGTTTTCCTGCGGCTGCTGGAGGACCGGGTGCCGCCCACCTACGGCCCGACGGCCGACGTGACCTGGGCATCGGCCGACCCCACCCGCACGGTGGCGGCGGCAGAACGCAGGCAGTAGCTTGGCTCTCGACGCAGGTACCCGGCGACACACCCTTACCGAGGTTCGTGCCATGTCCGACCAGTCGGGCGAACTCGCCCCGATCAAGCCCGAACGCATCGCGCAGGAGCTGGCCAAGTTCCACGCCGATCGCCAGAGCGGGAACTTCAAGACTCCGGTGCTCGACCAGAAATTCGCCCGGATCGTGCAGGAGCTGCGGGCGCGCCGGATCGATGGCACCCGCGAGGAGGTTCGGGCCGCCCTCAAGCCGCTGGTGGACAACGGCTCCATTTCCGCTGGTGAGTGCGACCGCCTCCTCACGCAGCTCGGAATGGGTTGACGCCCTCGCCGACCTGATGCCAGACGCCTGCGCTGCCAAGCCGACCGTCCCCGCCCGGGACGGTCGCTTGTTCCGGGGGTGGTGACCATGCATACGCGCCCACTGGGTCCGGGGCTGCACCCGGTGTCGGTCATCGGGTATGGGGGGATGCACCTGTCGATCACCGACCGGCCCCCGGAGGACCAGG
>JBGAPX010000102.1:0-13459 GCA_044221045.1 Gemmatimonadales bacterium | reverse complement strand
CGCCACGATCCTGGTCCCGCTGGGCTGGAAGGGCGAGGGCGGGGTCGAGTGGAACCCTCTGGACCAGTGCGGGGGCGAGGGCTACCGCTTCAACTGGAAGGCGACCGCCCCCGATGGCGTCGGCGCGGTCTCGGTCCTGCCCGCGGAGCGCTGGTCCTCCAGCAACTTCCCCGTGCCGCAGAACAACTGCCTGAGCTCCCCGGCGTCAGGGGTGCGGGCCTACCTCGAATGGTTCGTCCAGCGCAGCCGCCCGGGGGCCCGGGTCCTCGACTTCCGGCCGCGCCCCGACCTCGCGGCGCCCTACCAGCAGCTGGCCCAGCTGCCCGCCACGCCCGGCATGCGCACCTGGGTCGAGGGGGGCGAACTGCTGATCGGGTACCAGGTGGGGGGGCGGCCGGTGCGCGAGGCCATCGCGAGTGTTACCGCGTTCATTCACACCCGGCTGCAGGGGCTGGGCGCCGGCCAGGACCTCGAGCTGCTGCAGGGCCAGGCCTTCACCGGCTTCGCGATGCGTGCCCCTGAGGGCCAGCTCGACTTCAAGATGGCGGATGCGATCCGCCAGTCGCTCCGCGCCGCGCCGGACTGGAACGCCCGTATCCGGCGCTCGGCGGACGAGCGGAACCGGGTGGTGATGGAATCGAACCGGCGGATCGCGGAGGACAACCTGCGCGGGGCCCGGGAACGGTCCGAGATCATCGCCCGCACCGGGCAGGAGATCAACGACATCCAGATGGGCACCTGGCAGGCGCAGAACGAGAGCAGCGACCGCGCCCAGCGGGAGCGGGTGGAGTCCATTCGCGGGGTGGAGACCTACAACGATCCGCAGGGCGGGGGGACGGTGCAGCTCTCGAATCTCTACCAGCATGCCTGGCGGCTCCGCGATGGGAGCTACCTGCTCACCAACGACGTCAACCTCGACCCGAGCCGCGACCTCGGCATCCAGGGTCAGCGACTCCAGCGCACCCAGTGAGGCCCGCCATGCCCCGTGCCGTCGTCCCCGCCGTCGCGTTGCTGGCCCTCGTGGCGCTCGTGCCCGGCCTTGCCGCTCAGGACAGCTTCGGGGGCCAGCCGGCACCACCTGCACCGGCCGCCGCGCCCGCGGCCACACCACGGCCCGCCGCGCGGCCCCCCGCCGGGGCCCGCACCGACCTCGACGCACAGATGGCCGAGGAGCGGCAGGACTTCGGCGTGCCCCCCACGGCGGAGCTGCATGCCGGCCCGATGCACGCGCCGACGCCGGCCTCGATTCCCGGGGGCCAGGTCATCACCACCCGTGGACTGGTGGAGCTGCTGGGCAGTACCCAGGTGCGGCCGCTGCTGTTCGATGTCCTGGGCGGGCAGGAGCGCATCCCCGGCGCGGTCGGGGCCGTGCCTGCTGCCCAGGCGGGGAGCTTTCGCGACCAGACGCAGCAGGAATTCGGCGGGTTTCTCCGCCAGGTGACCCAGGGGAACCCGGACACCCCGCTGGTGTTCTACTGTCTCTCGTCGCACTGCTGGATGTCGTACAACGCCGCGTTGCGCGCGGTCAACCTCGGCTACCGGAACGTGCTCTGGTACCGGGGCGGCATCGAGGCCTGGAAGCAGGCGGGGCAGCGCGTCGAGCCGAACGGCCCGCGCTGACCGGCCGCCGGTCCGGTTACATTCGGGGGCGGCCGCTGGTGACGGTCGCCGGGCCGCCGTCCCGGCGCCGCCCGCATCCCGAGGAGGAACCGGGTGGTCTACGGAGTGCTGGCCGATCTGCTGCTGTTCATCCACGTGACCTTCCTCAAGTTCGTCGCGGTCGGCGGCTTCCTGGTCCTGCGCTGGCGGTGGGTCATGTGGGTGCACCTCCCCTCCGCGCTGCTCGGGGCGGTCATGGCCTTCGCCGGCTGGTTGTGGCCGTTCGAGCGGTTGGAGACGTGGCTTCGGTCCCGGGCCCTCGACGCCGGCTACACGCTCAACCTCGTGGACCGCTACCTCCCCGACTGGCTCCATCCCGCATCCCTGCCCCGCGCGGCGGAGGCGGTCATCGGCCTGGGCGTGCTGGCGCTCAACGTCTACATCTACCGGCGCGTGTTCCGGCGGCGTGCGCCCGGACAACCTGCCTGAGGTCCCCATGGCGATCGACCCGCGCTTCACGACCACCGCGTTCGGCATCGAAGGCTACCGGATCACCCAGACCCATGGCGTGGTCCGGGGCATCACGGTGCGCTCCCGCTCGGTGTTCGGCACGGTGGGAGCCAAGATCCAGACGATCTTCGGCGGCAACATCACGATGCTCACCCGGCTGTGCGAGAACGCCCGTGAAGAGGCCTTCAACATCATGCTGGCCCACGCCGAGGACGTCGGCGCCAACGCCGTGGTCGGCGTGCGCTACGACGCGGGCGAGATGATGCCGGGCGTGACCGAGGTGCTCTGCTACGGCACGGCGGTGGTGATCGACCTCGCCTGAGCCGGCGCCAGATGAACGACGGATGAACGCGCGCTCCCCGCGTGGAACGCGCCGTACCACGCTGGCTCGCGCCGATGCAACGCCGTGCGCCCCCCCACGCATCAACTCCCTGACAATCAGCGCGTCCGTCGGCTGCATGCCCGCGGCGCGACCCTTGCTCCACTGCGCTGGTGCCTGACACGCACGTCTTCACACCGCGTTCACCAGGCGCTCAGCGGGTGTTCACGGGCAGTTCACCTCGGCCGGCTACCGTTCAGCATCCCCAGTTCCGGAGCACATCGCGTATGCACCTCCTCCTGCTCACGACCGCCCTGCTTGCGAGTCCGCAGGACACGGGCGCCGTCGTGGCGCCGACCCTGGCGCCGGCGCCGGTCAGCTTCGCCCCGACGATGGACAACCTCGCCCTGCTCCGCCCCGCCGAGTACGTCGTCATTCCGGTGATGGCGATCACGTCCGGCGCGATCGCCGACTCGGAAGCGGACACCACCCGGCGGCCCCGGGCCGTCCGCTACAGTGACATGTATTACACCCGGCTCAAGATCCACCAGGTTGCGAGCTACCTCACAGTCCCCCTGTTCGTGGCCCAGTACCTTGCCGGACGGGAACTCTGGAACAACGGGGACCATGCCGCCGGCTGGGCCCGGGACGCGCACGGCCCCCTGGCCGGTGCCATCGCGGGGCTGTTCGCCGTCAACACGGTGACCGGGGTGTGGAACCTGGTCGAAGGACGGAAGGACCCGCATGGCCGCACCCGGCGCTGGATCCACGGCCTGAGCATGATCGCCGCCGACGCCGGGTTCGTGGTGGTGGGCGCCACCGCGCCGGATGATGACGGCGGCGGGTCGGGCGGGACGACGCACCGGAACGTGGCCATCGCCTCGATGGGGGTGGCGCTCGGCAGCTACGTGATGATGCTCCTCTGGAAGGACTGACGACATGACCGCGATCCAGCAGCTGGCCCAGCTCGTGGCGCCCTGGGCCGACTTCTACAACGCCAGCAGCGTGGCGCAGAGCGCCGTCAACTTCGGCCACTTCGGCGGCATGATGGCCGCCGGCGGGCTGGCGCTGGCCACCGACCGCTCCACCTTGCGGGCCGCCCGCCCCGGGGGCGACAAGGCGGGATACCTCCGCGAGCTGTCGACGGTGCACCCGCTGGTGGTCGGGGCGCTGGCCATCACGGCGCTGAGCGGCCTGCTGATGTTCGCCGCGGACCTTGAGTCGCTGGCCGTCCTGCCGGTGTTCTGGCTCAAGATGGGCCTGGTCGGGGTGCTCCTGCTCAATGGCTACCAGATGGTCCGGACGGAACGGGGGCTGGAGCGCGGCGACGCCGCCGACCCGGCGGGATGGCGCCGGCTGCGCACCGCGTCGATCGTGAGCCTGGTGCTGTGGTTCGCCGTGGTGCTGGTGGGTTCCATTCTCCCCAACGTGAGCTGAGGCGGCCCGCGTGTCCGACTGCACCGGAGGGTGCGGCGTCCCCGATCGCCGCGAGTTCCTCACCCGCGCCACGACCGCGGTCGCGGCGATCATGGCCGGCCTCGCCGCCTCCCCGCGGGAAGCCGCCGCACTGCCGCTCAGCCTGGGCCGGGCCCTGCTGGTCCGCGGGGACGAGATCACGTACCCGCTTCCCACCGCCGACGGGACCACGATCGACCAGGACAACGAGGTGATCCTGGTGCGCTGGAAGAACGCCGTCTACGCCTTCAACCTCTCGTGCCCGCACCAGAACACCGCGCTCCGGTGGCTGCAGGCCGACGGCCGGTTCCAGTGTCCCAAGCACAAGTCCAAGTACCAGCCCGACGGGACCTTCATGAGCGGCCGGGCCACCCGGAACATGGATCGCTTCGCCGTCCGCAAGGAGGCCGGCAAGCTGGTGGTCAACGTGGCCAAGCTGTACGAGAGCGACAAGCAGCGCGTGCTCTGGGATGAGGCGCAGGTCACCGTGTAGCGGCCATCCTACGCAGGGTGACGCCGGTCACCTGACATCGCGGCCCGTCCCGGCTACCATCGTTCAGATCCCAATCTGACCGGAGCCGTGATGGGCCTCGCTGCTGTGGTGCTGGCGCAGGCGCTGGTGAGCCTTGCACCGACCCTCGACAATGTCCGCCTGCTGTCCGCCGAACACGCCGAGTACCAGGCGCCCGCGACCCCCGGGCTCGCCGCGGAGCCCGGCCTGTCGGACGCCACGGGGCTGCTGACCCTCCCCGACACCGTCCGCCGCCGCCGGGCCATCTCCCTCTCGTACGGATACTACCGGCGCCTCGAGGTGCACCGGGTGATCGGCTACGGGGTGCCGCCGCTCTTCGTGCTGGAATACCTGGCGGGCCAGAAGCTGCTGGAGCAGGGGAGCGGTGCCCCGCTGTGGGCGGAGAAGGTCCACAAGCCGGCGGCGTACGCGCTGGCGGGCCTGTTCACGGTGAATACCGTGACAGGCCTGATCAACATGGCCGAGGCGCGGAAGGTGCAGCAGGGGAAGACGCGGCGGTGGGTGCACACCATCATGATGCTCGCGGCCGACGCCGGGTTCATCTACGGCGCGTCCGTGGCCCCCTCCACCGCCAAGATCGACGACCGCATCGCGGGGGGGCAGCGGGGCGGGTGGACCCCGCACAAGATCACCACCGTCGCCTCCATGAGCGTGGCGACGGCGGCGCATGTCATGATGTATCTGTGGAAGGATTAGGCGCGGCGCCCCGGGCCTAGTGGAGGGTGCGCTCGAGCTCCTGCCGCAGGCGTTCCGCCCCCAGCCGCTCGAAGATCTCAACGGCCTCGGCCAGGTAGGTCCCGGCGTCGGCGTCGTGCCCCAGCTGGCGGGCCGCGGCCGCCGCGACGCCGGCGCACTCGCCCTGCAACTGCAGGATGCCGAGCCGCGCCGCCACCGTGCGCGCCTCCAGCGCGAGCGCCAGCGCCTCCGCCGGCCGGCCGTCCTTGAGGGTGAGCGTGGCGCGCAGGCGGCCCACCTCGGTGGTTCCCACCTCGTCGCCTGTGGCGCGGCAGAGCTGTTCCGCCCGCACCAGCTCCTGCCGGGCCAGGATCAGCTCCCCACGGTCCAGGTGGATCTCGGCCCGCCCCATGACCGCCAGCGCCATCAGACTGCCCTCGCCCACCTCCTCCGCATGGCGCACCGCCTGCAGGGCGGCGGCCTCGGCGTCGTCCCAGTCGCGCTGCTGCCGGAAGGTGAGCCCCAGGTTGTGGTAGGTCTGCGCCGTGCCTCGGCGGTCGCCGATGCGCTGGTAGCCGAGCAGCGCGCTGCGATAGAGGCTCAGGGCCAGGTCGGGGCGGTTCCGCAGGTGCGCCACCGAGGCCAGGTTGTTGGAGGCGTTGGCGGCCATGCGCCCGTCTTCCAGCACGCGCGCCAGGTCCAGTGCCTCGCCGAAGCAGCGTTCCGCCTCTTCCAGGCGTCCGTGATCGAAGGCGATGGCGCCGAGGAGGTTCATGGCCCGCATCCGGCCATCGGTGTCCGCCCGGAGGCGGAACCGTTCGAGGGCGGCCTCCGCCAGCGTGACGCCGCGGCCCAGCTCCCCGAGGCGGGTGGCGGCGGTGGCGGCGAGCAGGGCCGCCTCGGGCACGCGTGCCGCGCCGTCTCCCGCGCGCGCGTGCGACTCGAGCGCCTCCCGGAAACGCCCCGCCTCCACGAGCTGGCGCAGCTCGCGGGCGGGGTCATCACGGAACAGCGGGTCGAGAGTCATGCGGTCGGGTGCCTGCGGGCCGGGTCGCGGCCCGCCTCCTAGTAGGCGATGGCGTAGCGGCTGAAGCCGTTGAGCTTCGCCTCGATCTCGTTTTCGTCCTCGAGCTTGGCGGTGCCCACCCGGACGAAGTCGTCGCCGGGATGCTCCTGGCGCCACATGTCGAGCTTCGTCTCGGCCTCATCGTCCTCGACATCGATGGCGCCGTCGTCATTCAGGTCCTCGCCGGCCTCGCCGTACTCGATCTTGAGGTCGGCCGGCTTGGCGGGGTCGAAGACCAGTCCCGAGGGCTGCAGGTCGAAGAGCAGCGAGTCGTTGCCCACCCATTTCACCCAGACGAAGACCGAGTCACCGTTGCCGATCAGGGTGCCGTCGGGGCGCCGCTGGATGGCGTCCTTCTCGATCTTGAGGCGCAGGAAGTCCTCGGTGGAACCGCCGTTGCAGTCGGCCGGGATGCCGCTCTCCGGGAAGACCAGCGCGAACTCGATGGACTGCCCGGCCGGGTCCCGCTTGACCCAGCCGCCGGTGCTGTCGGCGCACAGCGGCGGGGCGGTGTCGGTCAGGCGCAGGAAGTTGAGGTCGCCGGGCGGCGTCCCGCCTCCCCCGCCGCCGGTGGAATCGGCGCAGGCGCCGGCCCCGGCGAGCAGCGCCGTGGCCAGGGTGAAGGAACGGAGGGGGTGTCGCATGTCATGCTCCTCTGCCATGGGCCGGGACGGTCCGGCCCGGCCTGCTAGGTGTCGTCGTCGCCCTGTCCATCGAGAATCCGCTGCAGCCTGGGCCGGGAGATCCCGAGCCGCCGGGCCGCTTCGCTCTTGTTGCCGCTCACCGCGTCGAGCATCGCCTGCGCCGCCGCCAGCGTGATCTGCCGCAGCGTGGCGGGGAAGGGCAGCAGCCCCGCCACCGGCGCCACGACCCGCCGTCCCAGCTCGCCCAGCTCCAGCGTGCCCGGTGGCGAGAGCACCAGCGCCCGCTCGATCGCGTTGCGCAGCTCCCGCACGTTGCCCGGCCAGGGATGCGCCCGGATCGCCTCCCGGGTCTCGGGTCCCAGGGCGGGCACCGGCAGCCCATACTGGGCCGCCAGCCGCGCCGCGAAGGCCTCCGCCTCCGGGCGGGCCGACGCGGCGCAGTTCGCCGCCGGCGAGCGCCGGTTGTCGGGGTTCGATGCGATCGTGGGGCGGAGCGCGTCGCTGCGCCGCACGCTGGACCAGGCCCGGCGGGTGGCCGCGCATCGCGCACCCGCACGTCGACCAGCGGGTCTGCCTTGCCACCCTTGTGATCTCCCGGCTCTCGAGGCCAGCAGCAGGCTAGGTCGGCGGGAGGGTTCCCGGTCTCGTCGAGGAAGGCCGTCCCCGCCATGCCTGCTCCATCAGGCCGGCGGCGCCCACCGCGCCGGCCAAGGCGCCCTGCTCGATGCCGAACAGCGGCTCGCTCTCGAGCAGGTTGGCAGGATGTCGCCGCGCAGTTGATGCGGGCGCGGCGCCTGGGCCCTCGGGCTGTCGGGTGCAGGGCGCGGGCTGAGTTCCTTGCGGTGCCCCGTCTCCACATGATCAGGACCGTCCACCGCGATGCGCGGCCACCCGCCGGGCCTGGTCCAGCGTGCGGCGCAGCGACGCGCTCCGCCCCACGATCGCATCGAACCCCGACAACCGGCGCTCGCCGGCGGCGAACTGCGCCGCGTCGGCCCGCCCGGAGGCGGAGGCCCGTTCCCGCTCCAGGGTCCGCCGCAGCAGCCCCAGGTCTTCCGGCAGCGCGAAGTAGTCCCGCGCGCCCCGCTGGAACATCGCCGCCGCCAGCCGATGGTCCGGTGCCGCTCCCACCACGTAACGGGGGAGCGTGGCGGGGAGGCTCGCCAGCACGTCGGCCGCCGGTCCCTCGGCCCCGCCCGCCAGCACCAGGAGGCAGGTGCTCCCCGCCGGCATCGGCTCGCCGCCGGCCGGCGACCATTCCGCCAGCGACGCCCCCACATCGGCCGCGAGGTCGAGGAGGGTGGTCCGGAAGCTGTCCGAGAGCCGCACCGCGGCGATGGTCCAGGTCGTTGTGGGCAGCGGCTCTCTCCTGCGGATCCCGGTCCCGGGGGACCGCTCAGTCGTCCCCGGGCTCGTCCTCGCCGTCGCAATCGTCGTCGCGGAAGGCGCGGAAGGAGTCCTTGATGTTGTCGCGGACGAGGCTGTCGTTCGCCCCGCCCTTGTTGGCGGTGGCCGGGTCCACCAGCGATCCGGCGCCGTCACGGAACCAGCCCGCCAGGTCCACCTTGAGCGTCACGTTGATGTTCGTCGCGGAGTCGGCCACGACCAGGGCCGGCACGAAGTCCATCCGCTGCTCGGCCTCGATGTCCTGCACGAACACGAACGGCGTGCCGTTGAAGCTCCCCACCACCCGGACGCTCACGCCGTCGAACTCGGGGTGGTTGGCCAGGAACTGCGCATCCTTCGGGTCGCCACCGCTATGGGACGGCTTGTGGAGCTTGATCCGCACCTGGTCATAGGTGCCGGTGTCCACCGCCACCGCGAAGGCCTTCTCCACGGTGGAATCGAGCGGCAGGTCGAGCAGGTACGGCCCGGCATTGAAGGACTCGCAGCCGTCCGCGTGCCCGTCGTGGCCGTCGCCGTCGCCCGAGCTCATGCTGTCGTCGTGCCGGCTCAGCGCGAAGAGCGAGCCCGACTCCGACTCGTCCTCATCGCCGTCGCAGGCGCTGTCCTCCACCCGCTTGAACCGGATGTCGCGCAGCACCAGCTGCACGCTGTCGAGCACCAGGGTGTTGCTGGCGTCCGTGAGGGTGTCGCTCAGGAGGCCGCGGACGGCCGAGCCCGCCGTCCCGACCGCAAGGTTGAACGTGACCTGGGCACCGGTGGTCGGCCCGGCGCTGTCGCCGCTGCAGGCGGTGAGCACGCCCAGGGTCCCGAAGAGCGCCGCCAGGCGCGGGAGTGACTTCAGCATGGTTTTCGTCTCCGGACGGGGTGAGGGGGTACACCTTCTGCCGGAGGATTGAGCAACTCAGGTGCCTTCCGATGTGACCACATAACACGTTGTCTGGTAATGCGTTATAACGTGTTGTAGCACCCGCCCCGCTGATCGAAACGATCGAACTGGAACAGAATGTTACACCTCATGCGGCTCCATGTGAATCAGCACCCCCGCCACTTCGGGGACGGCGGCCCGGATGGCGGTCTTGACCCGGCCGCTCAGGACATGGGCATCGTGGAGGGAGAGGGCGGGATCGGCCTGGACATGGAGGTCCACGTAGTACTGCAGGCCGGCCTTGCGGACCTTGAGTTTTTCGATGTGGCGGACGTCGGACGTGGCGCGGGCGGCCTCGGCGATGCGCTCCAGCAGGTGCGCACCGGGGCTCTTGTCCATGAGATCACCGATGGCGGGGCGGAGCAGCAGGGCGGCGTTGACGACGATCACGCCCGCAGCCGCCAGCGCGGCCCAGTCATCGGCGGATTCCCACCCCGGCCCCCCGAGCAAGGCGATGCTGATGCCGACGAAGGCGGCGGCGGAGGTGATCGCGTCGCTGCGATGGTGCCAGGCGTCGGCCTTGACCGCGGTGCTGCTCACCTCGTCGCTCACCTTGAGCACCCGCCGGAAGAGCACCTCCTTCACCACGATCACCCCTACCAGCACGATGAGCGTGAACGGCGCGGGGGTGTGATGCGGCGTGCGGATCTCGCGAATGGCCTCGACCGTGATGCCGGCGGCGGCGCCGAGGAGGAGGAGCGACACCACGGTGGCGGCAAGCGGCTCGGCCTTGCCGTACCCGAACGGGTACTCGTCGTCGGCCTGGCGGGTGGCGATCTGCAGGCCGCCCCAGACAATGAGCGAGGAGAAGATGTCGGCGGTGGACTCGACCGCGTCGGCCACCAGCGCGTAGGCATTGCCGAGGACGCCCGCGACCAGCTTGGTCATCGCGAGCAGGGTGTTCACCACGAGGCCGAGCTGGGCGCTCCGGATGCCGCGGGCGGCGCGGGTGGGCATGCCCGGAAACTACGGCGAAACGGGAAAAGGGAAACGGGCAGCGGGAGAGAATCCCCGCTGCCCGTTTCGCCGTTCGTGCGGCCGTCCGGTCAGCTGGCGCCGCCGTGGTCGTCCTCGCCATCGCGGTCGTCGTCCTCGAAGGCGTTGAGCGACGCCTCGATGTTGCTCTTCACCTCACCCTCGTAGGTGCCGCCCTTGTTGGCCTGGGCGGGGTCGAGGAGCCCGTCCGCCGTCTGGTTCATGAACCAGCTGGTCAGGTCGACGAACAGGGTCACGTTGGCGCCGGTGGTCTCGGTGACCGCGAGCGGCGGATTGAAGCTGTACTCCTGCTCCACGTCGAGGTCCGAGGTGTAGCTGAACGCGACGCCGTTGTAGGTGCCGGTGACCATCACGCTCACGCCGTCGAAGCCGGGGTGCTGGGCCACGAAGGCCGAGTCATCGTCGCCGGAGGGCTTGTGAATCTCGAACTCGATCTTGTCGTACGACCCGGTGTCGATGGCCACGGAGAACTGGCGCTCGGCGCCGGCGCCGAGGGGCAGGTCGAGCAGGACGGGGCCGAGCTCGAGCTCCTCGCAATCATCCTCGACCGCGGCGGTGTCGCAGGCGGCGCCGCTGACACGGTCGAGCTGGATCTCGCGCAGCACCAGCTGCACGCTGGTGAGGACGATGGTGTCGCTCCCGGCGACGATCACTTCCTGCCCGGCCAGTGCGGCCTGGGCCGGGGCGCCCGCGGCGGGCTTGGTGGCCAGCTGGAAGGCCACCTTCCGGCCGGAAACGCTGGGACCGCCGGCATCGCTGCCGCAGGCGGAGAGCAGGGCGGTGGCGGCCACGGCCGCGACGCCAAACTTGATCGGGTTCATTGTCAGGCTCCTGTTAGGTGTTCCGGTGTCTTCTGCTTCCCGGCCACTGGATAGGCAATCGACATACCGTTTCGGAGCCCTGGCACAAGTCATTGCAGAACAGTGAATTATGAATGCCATGTGCGCTCGCGCACACCGCCAGAAACACTACAGAACGGCACAGTAGGAACGTTTCGTTGCAGTCCAGGGAGTTGCGGGCATCATGAACGCACGCCGGCGCCGCGGCGCGGCCTGTGGCAGCATGCGCCGCCCGTGGAGAGTTGCCATTTCGATCCCGCGGGCTATCCTCACAGACGCACCTGCTCACGCCCGGCCGCTGCCCCCTCACGCGGATCGCCTCATGACCGTTGCCCGCCCCGCCGCCGACGAATTCGCCCCCTACTACGGCACCTACGTCGGCAAGGTCCCGGGCGAGGATGCGCTGCCCGTCCTCGTGGCGCAGCGCCAGGGCACCGCCGCGTTCCTGGCGGGGATCCCGGACGCGAAGGCCGGCTTCCGGTACGCGGCGGGGAAGTGGAGCGTGCGGGAGGTGATCGGGCACCTCGCCGACGCCGAGCGGATCTTCGCGTACCGCCTGCTCCGCATCGCGCGGGGGGACGCCACGCCGCTGGCGAGCTTCGACGAGAACCTGTACGTGCCCAACGGTCAGTTCGAGCGCCGCAGCCTGGCCGACGTGGCGGCGGAGTTCGCCACGGTGCGCGACGCCACCCTCTCCCTGGTGCACAGCCTGGACGCCCCGGCGCTGGCGCGGATGGGCACCGCCAGCCAGAAGCCGGTGAGCGCCCGGGCGCTCGCCTGGATCATCGCGGGCCACGAGATCCATCATCTCGGCGTGATCCGTGAGCGGTACCTCTAGTCCCTGCCTCGTGACGAACCCCCGTTCCTCCAGGATCGCGCCGTGACCTGTCGCCCGCTGCGCCCCGTGCTCCTGCTGCTCGCCGCCCTGGCCTGCCGCGACGCCCGTCCCTGCCCCACCTGTGACCAGCTGGTGATCGCCGCCACGGGCGAGCCCGAGGCGCTGCTGCCGCCGCTGGTCTACGAGACCGTGGGCCGGGACATCAGTGACCGGGTGTACGAGCGCCTGGCCGACCTGGCGCCGGGCGGCGCCCCGATCGACACCGGCGCCTACCGGCCGGCGCTCGCCGCGCACTGGGAACGGGTGGACAGCCTCACGCTCCGCTTCCACCTGCGTCCCGGCGCCCGCTGGCACGACGGCGAGCCGGTCACCGCCGGTGACGTGGTCTTCTCCTTCGAGTCGTACGCCGATTCGGTGCTCGACACGCCGGCCCGCGCCTCCCTGGCCGGCCAGCTGCAGGCCAGCGCCGAAGACTCGAGCACGGTGCTGGTGCGCTTCAGCCGCGCCTATCCCGAGCAGCTGTACGACGCCACCTGGCACGTGCGGGTGATCCCGGCGCACATCTGGCGCTGGCAGGAACGGAGCGCCTGGGGCAGCGACACGGCGGTGGCGCACGTGATCGGCAGCGGGCCGTGGCGCATGGGCGCCTGGCAGCGGGGCCAGTCGCTCACGCTGGTGGCCGACACGGCGGGCGGGCGGCGCACCGGGGTGGGGACGCTCCTCTGGCGCTTCGCCGCCGACCCCGACGCCGCGCTCAACCTGGTGCTCTCCCACGAGGCGGACCTGATGGAAGCCGTGGGCGCGCCGGAACGGGTGGCCCGCGTGGCGGCCGACTCGGCGCTGCGCACCCTGGCCTATCCCGCGGCCGCCTACGGCTTCCTGGGCTACAACCTGGAGAACTCGGCGGCTCGGCGCCTCGGCGGCTCGGCCCTCACGGATCGCGCGGTGCGCCGCGCGCTCAACATGGCGGTGGACCGGCAGGCGATCGCGCGCACGGTCTACGGCGACGGCGCCAAGGCGCCGCCCGGGCCCATGTCGCAGCTGCTCTGGGTCTGGGATGACAGCGTGGCCACGCTGCCCACCGACACCGCCGCCGCCGGCCGCGCGCTCGACGAGGGGGGCTGGGTCCGGGGCGCCGGGGGCGTGCGCGCGCGCGCCGGCCGCACGCTCCGCTTCGACATCCTGGTGCCGGCCACCAGCCTGGGCCGCCGCCGGCTGGCGGAGCTGCTGCAGGAGCGGTGGCGGCTCATCGGCGCGGAGGTCACGGTCACCGCGGTGGACTTCCCGGTGTTCCAGGAGCGGCTCGGCCAGGGGAAGTTCGACAGCTACATCGGGGCGTGGCTCGACGAGCCGAGCCCGCGCGGTCTCGCCGACCAGTGGACGGCGGCGGGGATCGGCATCCTCAACTACGGCCGCTACGCCAATCCCGCCTTCGACCGCCTCTTCCACGAGGCCCTCGGCGCGTCCGACGTCCTGGCGGCCCGGCGCGCCTGGCGCGCCGCGCTCGACACCCTGAACGCCGACGCGCCGGCCCTGTTCCTCTACGCCCCGGTGAACGTGGCGGCGGTGTCACGGCGGGTGCAGGGATTCACGATCGATCCCTACAGCTGGCTGAGCGGTATCGGCGCGGTGACGGCCGGGCCGCGCGAATGAG
>JBGAPX010000004.1:0-73702 GCA_044221045.1 Gemmatimonadales bacterium | reverse complement strand
GTCTCGGTCACCGATCAGGCAGGGGTGCAGCTGGAGCAGGCGTCGTGGCCAGGCCGGGCCGCAGCCGGGCTCCGGCAGGCGGGAGCCTCGAAGCTCGAGATCCTCGACTTCGCGGTCCCGGCCGGCAGGTACACCATCACGGTCACGGTCACCGACTCGGTTGCCGGGCGCCACTTCACCAGCAGCGCGACGGTGGAAGGGTGGAGCAGCGCCCCGCGGGCCTCGGACCTCATGCTGTCGCCGAGCATGCGCCTGGCCACCGGCGACGACACGATGCCGAAGCTCGGGGAACTGCGCCGGGGGAACACGCTGGTCACCCCGGTGGTCCGCCTCAGGCTCACGCCGGTCCGCAGCAAGGCGTTCTATCTGGTCGAAGCCTACGCCCCGGCGCCCGATTCCGGGACCATGCAGGTGCGGCTCGAGGACTCGACCGGCAAGCGGCTGGTGACCACCCGCCCCGCCCGCGTGACGATCGGCGGCGGCGGCGCGGTGCTGAAGGGACAGCTGGACCTCGCCGGCCTGCCGGCAGGGCGGTACCGGTTCGTCGTCACGATCGACGTGGGAGGGACCCAGGAGGAGCGGGTGGACGAGCTGGTGATGGCGGACTTCGAGGAGACCATGCAGCGCGAGGAGGCTCGCCTCGCCGCGCTCCGGGAAACCGACGAAGGCTATTTCAGTGTCATGAACGACGCGCAGATCGACGAGGCCGAGGCACCGCTCGAGTACCTGACGAACCGGGACTCACTCAAGGTCTACACCAAGGACCTGACCCTCGACGCCAAGCGCCGCTTCATGGTGAAGTTCTGGACCGATCGCGACCCGACGCCAGGGACGCCGCGGAACGAGGCCAGGGAACGGTTCTACCAGCTGATCGAACTGGCGAACAAGACGTTCGCCGAGGGCGGCCGGAGCCGGACCCCGGGATGGAAGACCGACCGCGGACGGGTGTTCGTGAAATACGGGGAGCCGCTCGACCGACTGGACCGACGGACGTCGACCGGCAGTGCCCCGCCGTACCAGGTGTGGCGGTATCAGCGCGGCAAGGAGCTGTACTACATCTTTGCCGACCGGACGGGCTTCGGGGGCTACAAGCTGATCGCCACGAACGATCTCAAGGAGACGCAGCGGCCCGGATACGATGAGATCCTCGGGCATGAGGCGCTCCAGGACATCAGCCGCTGGCTGGGGATCGACCTGTTCCGGGAAGGGGCCGGGCGCAGCACCTCGAGCCCCGACCAGTAACCAACGCAGGATCACGGCAGGACCCGTTCCAGGCGAGCGGTGCTCAAGTTTCCGACTTCTGAATGAGGTAGACAGTCATGAACCGTGTGACACGTGGTACGGTCGTGCTCGCTGCCGCGCTGGCCGCTCTCGCCTGCAAGGGCGATCCGACCGATTCACTCCGGAACGGCGTGGACAAACTGGTCGCGAACCCCAGCGCCATCTTCCTGCGCCCCGATTCCACCAAGGGCATCATCGTTGAGGCCCTCGACGAACAGGGCAACCGCCTCGCGACCGACTTCAAGATCGCGGCCAACCCGACGGGCGTGACCCTGGTCGAGGATACCGCCTACAACATCGTGTATGACGTCGACGGCAACGCCAAGCGGCCCTCGCCGTGGACGCGCGCCCGCTACGAGGTGACGGCGACCGCGCAGTTCGGGAACACCAGCTTCACGATCAATGCGGGCGGCAAGTCGCTCGTGATCCCGGTCCGGATCCTGCCGGACACCGCCACCAGCATCACCCTGTCGAACGCCACCCCCGCGCTGGGCGACACCGTCGTCGCCACCGCCGGGCCCGGCTTCAAGTTCACCCCCGCCAGCGTCGCGTCGGTCAGCGGGGCCACGGTGGTGACGCTCGGCATCAACGCCGACAGCACCCAGCTCAGCTTCCTGTCCGGCCCCAGTGCCAACGGCGCCCTGACCGTCACCAACATGACGATCTCCTATGGCGACGTGGGCGGCTACGCTGCCACCTCCGGCAACGTGACCTTCACCACCCCGGCCATCGCCAACGTGGCGGCCACCTTCTCGTCGGCCACCCCGGCCGCGGGCGCCGCGCTGACCATCACGCTCCCCGCCGGGTACAAGTTCGTCGGCGGCGGCGACGTGACCTTCGGTGGCTTCGAGGGCTACGGCACCGCGGTGGCTGCGGACAGCAACTCGGTCACGACGATCCCGCCGCCGGGCTTCACCGGCACCCCGGATCTCGCCAACATCGCCCTCGACTTCCTGCTCGGCGCGCCGATCAGCGTCCCGACCGCGGCCAACGTCACTGTCGGCGCCGGCCTCGCCGGCACCGATGACCCGGCCACCGCCCCGGCTCTTCCGATCCCGGCCTCGGGCACCTCGGTGACCGTGTACGACAACGGCGATCCGTTCAACGGCGCCGTGGCCGGCGCGGACCGCGTCTACGCCGTCACGGTGGGCGCCCCGACCACGCTGGTGTTCAACCTGAACTGGAGCAACGACGCCGACATCGACATCCTGGCCGTCAACGGCGCCGTCACCGGTTTCATCTGCAACTTCGGCGGCGCCACCGGCGCCCAGCCCGAGAACATGACCTGCACCATGCCCGCCGGGACCTCGTACATCCTGGCCGACCTGTACGCAGGCACCGCGCCGGGCGTCATCCGCTGGACGATCAGCCAGCCGTAACCTGACCACCCCCCCAAAGGGGGTGCACGGAGCCCCGACCCCGCCAGCCTCGCTGGCGGGGGCGGTTGTTTTCTGCCAGTCCGGCCGGTCGCAGCCACGCCGGCAGCATGGGGCCGCGCCTGCGGCCCCCGATCGAGGGGGACTACCGTCCGGAGGAAGCACGACGCGAGGGCGCCCCGAATGGCGGGAGGCGCCCACAGAAGCCCGCAGGACCGCCTCGGGGCACGCTGTGGCCGGCAGGCAGGAACGGGGGGCCACTGGCCAGTTGGGGAAGGCCCGGGCGCGGGGATGAGGCGAACAGCGGCCAGGCAGACGGGCCCGGGTCAGAACCTGAGACCCGGGCCCGTCGGATGCAGCGGAGGCAGCCTACCGGTGCTCGGGGCCGCTGGCGGGGAAGTACAGCGAGGTGAGCCGCTGGGCCCTGAAGACGTACGTCCCGTTGATGCCGCTCAGTTCCCACGCCCGCGCTCCGGCGGCATCAACCTGGACTACCCGGCCGGCCGGACCGAAGCTCACCAGCCCGCCGCCGTTGGACAGAACCTGGGTGGAGCCGCCCACCGCCGCGAAGGTTGTGGGCGTGTCGGTGAACTCCCAGTCCAGGGTGGCCGTCATGGCCAGCGTATCGAGCGTGTAGCGCACCAGCCGGCTCGGGACCTGCGTCCCGTTGTCGAGGAACTGCAGGTGCCCCAGCCCGACCACTCGGAGCCCGTGCTGGCGCTGGAAGGCCCCCTTGGTGTCGTTCAGGATCGTGAACTGGTTCGCCAGGCCGCCGAAACGCCACAGGACATTGCCGGTGGCGGTATCGATCTTGACGATCTCGTCCAGGCTGCGGAACGAGACCAGGGGCAGCCCGTCGGCATCCAGTTCTATCGCGTTGCCGTGGGTGAAGTTGACCGCGGCGCCCGTGAGCAGCGAGGGGTCGCTCTCGGCGAAGGAGAGGTGGTCGATGGAACGCCACTGGAACGCGACCTGGCCGGAGGGGTCGAGATGCTGCACCACGGTGCTGGTCACCTTCGCCGTGTCGATGCCCCCGTAGGCGGTCAAGTCCTCGATGGTCTCCTCGTCGCACATGATCCACACGTCGCCGGTCGCCTGCACCAGCACGTCGTGGAACCGGGTCTTGTATCCCACGCACGCCAGCCGCCCGGTCTCCTCGCCCAGCACGTCGTGAACGTAGTAGCCGGAGGAATCCGCGGCGCTCAGCCAGGTGTAGGTGCCGTTTGGCTGGCCGGTCCAGGAGCCGAGCACCCCGCCCGGCCGGAACCGGTACCAGACCACCTTGCCGAGGTTGTCGACGATCACCGGACCGTTGGGGAGGCTGAGCAGCAGGTAGCCGGGAAGGGTGTCGGTACCGACCGTGCCCACCACCGGGATCCAGGCGGGAAGCGAGCCGCTGGTGAATGCCAGCGTGTCCGCCGCCCGGGGCTTCTTGCCCTTGCGCTCGAGCATGACCTCGAAGGAGTACCCCGCCGCCGTGTCGAGGCCCAGCACCGGCAGCGTGAGCGTCGATTCCGCGAGGAACGCCGTGGACGGCGTCCGCTGGGCGGGCACGCTGTCGTGCCAGAAGCGGACGAAGACGCTGTCGTAGCCCGTGGCGGTCAGGGTCACCGTCGCGCTGATGGCATTGTTCGGATTGGCCGCGACGCTGGCGCCCACGAACCGGGGAGGTGGCGATGGCTTGGTGGAATCGTCGGAGTCGCAGGCCAGCGACCCGACCAACAACAGGACCGCCACCGGTGCGAGGGGGGGCAACAGCAGGCGCATGAGACCGTCTGGGCTGGGAATCGAAGGGGGAATCCGGACGAGGGTTAAGGCTATCACCGGCGGAGGCTCCTTTCCAGAGGCCTCCCCCTGCCCGGATGCCCGCAGCGGACCCAGGTAGCACCGCCGAGGCCCGACCCGGACAGGCCCACCATCGGGTTGTAGCGAAACGACCTAGCGGAGGACCGCCTCCGGATCTCCCTCGCGGAACTGGTGCTGATAGAGCCGGGCGTAGAGCCCTCCCTGAGCCAGCAATTCGGCGTGGTTCCCCTGCTCCACGATCCGGCCATGGTCCATGACCACCAGCCGGTCAGCGCGGCGCACGGTGGAAAGCCGGTGGGCGATGATCAGGGTGGAACGGCCGACCAGCAGCCGCTCGAGGGCGTCCTCGATGAGGCGCTCGCTCTCGGTATCCAGGCTGCTGGTGGCCTCGTCGAGGATCAGTACCCGGGGATCCTTGAGGATGGCGCGCGCGATGGCGATCCGCTGCCGCTGGCCCCCCGAGAGCTTGACACCCCGCTCGCCAACCACCGTGTCGTACCCCTGGGGCAGCCGCTCGATGAACTCGTGCGCATGGGCGGCGCGGGCAGCCGCCTCGATATCCGACAGGCCAGCCTCGGGCCGCGCGTAGGCGATGTTCTCGCGAATGCTGCCGCTGAAGAGGGCGGGCTC
Organism: Gemmatimonadales bacterium; assembly: GCA_044221045.1. GTDB lineage: Bacteria > Gemmatimonadota > Gemmatimonadetes > Gemmatimonadales > GWC2-71-9 > JADJOM01. Next base: position 68,609 of record JBGAPX010000004.1, on the reverse strand, counting down.
CTGCGGCACCAGCCCGATGCTCCGCCGCAGGTCGGCCAGGGGAATCTCCCGGACGTCCCGGCCGTCGAGCGTCACCCGACCCTCCGTGACGTCCCAGAACCGCGGCAGCAGCGACACCAGGGTGGTCTTCCCCGCGCCCGAGGGGCCCACCAGCGCCACGACCTCACCCGGTGCCACCGTGAGCGACACATCGCGCAGCGCCCAGCGATCGTCCGTGCCGGCCTGGTACCGGAACCCGACACCCTCGAGCGCCACCCGGCCGGCGGCCGGCTGGGCCAGCGGCGGCGCACCCACCGGATCCCGGAGCGCGCTGGGCTGCTCCAGCAGTTCGAAGACCCGCTCGGCCGCGCCAACTGACTCCTGGTAGTTGCTGAAGAACGACACCAGCGAGGCCACTGAGCCCGCGATCATGATCGTGTAGATCATGAACGTGAAGAGAGTCCCGGGCGTCAGCCTGCCGTCGAGCACCAGGCGGCCGCCCTGCCACAGCACCACCACGATTGCCGTGAAGGTGGCCAGGGTGATGACGCCGAAGAACACACCCCGGACCCGCGCCCGCACCAGCGCCGCGGTCACCGCCTCCTGGATCCGGGCGGCGTACCGGCGACGCTCGTGGTCCTCCTGCACGAAGCTCTGCACCGTCCGGATCTGGCCGAGCGCCTCCTCGGCCACCGCGGTGGCGTCGGCGACCCGGTCCTGCACCCCGGTGCTCATCCGCCGCAGCCGGCGCCCGAAGAAGATGATGGCCCCGACCGCGATCGGCACCGCCGCGAGGGAAGTCAGCGTGAGCCGCGGCTGCACGATAACGAGCATCGTGATGCCGCCGACCAGCGTGAGCAGCTGGCGGCTGAACTCGGCCACCTGGTGGCTCACGGTTCCCTGCAGCAGGCCGATGTCGGTGGTCAGGCGGCTCACCAGCTCGCCGGTCCGGCGCTCGGCGAAGAACCCGACCGGGAACTCGAGCAGCCGGTTGTAGAGCGCGGTGCGCAACCCCGCGATGGCCCGCTCGCCGGTCGCCGCGAGGAGGTACGCCTGGCCATAGTTGAGCGCCGCCTGCGCGAGCACCACGGCCATCAGCTGCAGCGCCTTGCGGTCGAGCTGCTCGCGCCCGCCCTGGAGGAAGGCGGCATCGAGCAGCCATCCGGTGAGTCGTGGGAAGGCCAGGCTGGCTGCGGTGCTCGCGACGAGGCAGAACACCGCGAGCCCCAGCGCGGCGCGATGGGGCCGGATCAGCGGCAGCAGGCGCTTGAGGGCCGTCGGCGATCGCAGCTTCCGGCGGGACGGGGCGGCGGGGGTCGTCATGGGGGAAAGCTACCGGGAAACCGGAGCGGCGAAACAGGGCAGGGGGAGCCGGGCTGAGGGTGCCCGACTCCCCCCGGGGAGTCCACGAGCGGCGGCGTCAGGCCTTACGGAGACCAGCGGGGCGCCGGCCAGCCGTCCTCCGGCCGGTCGAGGATCAGCACATCGCCCCGCTCGAAGCGGTGCCCGAACGGCACGGCCCGGTCCACGCCCATGGCCACGAACAGCAGGGCCAGGTAGAGCAGCGAATACTTGTACATCTTCCAGGTGGTCGGCGACACGCCCTGCTCCCGGAGCACCCGGATATTGAGCCACAGGAGCCGCCCGCCCAGCGCCAGGGCCGCCACCGCGTAGAACAGGCCCAGCGCCCCGAAGACCGTCGGCATCACGGTGAGCGGGATCAGCATCAGGGTGTAGGCCAGCATCTGCACCTTGGTCCAGTGCTCGCCCGAGACGACCGGCATCATCGGCACGCCCGCCTTGGCGTACTCCTGCCGCTTGATCAGCGCCAGAGCCCAGAAGTGGGGCGGGGTCCAGAAGAAGATGATGGCGAAGAGGTAGATCGCCGGCAGGTCGAGCGAGCCGGTCATGGCCGTCCAGCCCACGAGGGGCGGGAAGGCGCCGGCCGCGCCGCCGATCACGATGTTCTGGGTGGTGAGGCGCTTGAGCCAGGCGGTGTAGATCACCACGTAGAACGCGTAGCCGCCGAATGCCAGCCACGCCGCCAGCGGATTGACCCGGGTCCAGAAGATCCAGAACGCGATCGCGCCCTGCCCCAGCCCGAAGGCCAGCGCCGCCCACGCGGGGATCCGCCCGGACGGGATGGGCCGCAGCCGGGTGCGCGACATGAGGTGGTCGATGTCCCGGTCGAACCACATGTTGACGGTGTTGGCGCCGCCCGCCATGAGGTAGCCGCCGAGCAGCACCCACAGGACCAGGGAGAGGGATGGCATGCCGCGGCCCGTGATGAACATCGGGGCCACGGTGGTGAGCAGGAGCAGCGAGATGATCCGAGGCTTGGTCAGCGTGACCAGGTCCTTCCATACAGCGACCGGCGCTGGCGCGGGGGCGTCGAGCGGGCTGGTCGCCGCCCCGATGATACTCCCAGGATCGTTGGCCGGGTCCTGGCTCACCACGCCCCGGGCGTCGAGCACGCGGCGGGAGCGGAACACCAGCACCACCGAGGCCACCCAGACCAGGGACCCGACCAGGAGGTGCCCGGCGCGGAGCCAGGTGGGCATCAGCTGGAGCATCATGGCCGCCCCGACACTCACCTGCAGCACGGCCAGCCCCGCCAGCCACCAGGCCGCCCGGCGGTAGCTGTCCGCGCCTTCGCCCCGGAGCTTGGCCGCACCGAACGCCATGCCCAGCGCGTGCCCCACGAACAGGAACGCCAGGACCCGGTGCACATAGTGCAGCCGGCCCAGCGCCTCGGCCGGCGGCGTGTAGGTGCCTGCGCAGAGCGGGAATCCCAGGCAGTAGTGCCCGGCGTCGTAGTTGGCGACGAAGGCCCCGAAAGTGAGCACCACGAATGCGAACCCGGTGCCGATGGCCGCGGCGGTCCGCGACCGTCCCGGCACCACCGGCTCGCCCCGCAGGCGTTCGCCACCGCGGAGCACGGCCACCACGAGAATGGCCAGGAGCAGCATCGCGTTGGTGAGGTGAATGACGACGGTCGGCGCGGCGTTGAAGTACTTCACCGTGACGGCGCCGAGCACCACCTGGAGCACCAGCACGAAGAGTGAGGCGTAGGCCGGCCCGCGCAGGAAGGCGTCGCCGCGGTGCCGCTTCCAGGTGAGGGCGGCGAGGCAGACCACCATCGCGGAGAGCATCGCCGCCACCCAGCGGTGGCTCCACTCGATCAGCTCCAGGGGGTCCGAGAGGGTGGGGAGGATGCGGCCGTTGCAGAGGGGCCAGTCGGGCCCGCAACCCATCCCGGCCCCGGCGATGCGGGTGATGCCGCCCAGGGTGATCAGGCCGACTGCGAGGCCTGCCGCCATCAGGGCTACGCGGCGGTACCCTTGGGCGCCGCCAGCGGCCTGCTCGTTCATGCCTGTGACTCCGGGTGATTCTGGCCGTGCGGGGGGCCGCCGGTCCCCCCGGCAGCGGGGGGAAAGAACGGGCTTGGGACACGGGTTGTCAAGCGCGGCAACTCAAGGCAAGTTCATGCTTTACAGACTGCCACCCGGCCCAGACCATTCCCCTCCCCATCCCCGGTTCTTCATGACAGAGACCCCCCAAGATCCCTGGGGCGAACGCCTGTCCCGCCGCCTTGGCCTGTGGAGCGCCGTGGCCGTGCTGGTGGGCTCCACCATCGGCAGCGGCATCTTCCGCACCCCGGCCTCGGTGGCCACGCGGATCGACGACGTGCCGCTGTTCCTGCTGGCCTGGGTGGTGGGCGGCGTGGTGGCGGTCAGCGGCGCGCTCACCTACGCCGAGCTGGCGGCCGCCTTTCCCCGCAGCGGCGGGATGTACGTCTTCCTGCGGGAGGCGTTCGGGCCGCTCACCGCCTTCCTGTTCGGCTGGGCCGAGCTGCTGATCATCCGGCCCGGCGCCTACGGCGCCATCGGCATCACCGCCTCGGCCTACTCGCTGCGGACCGTGGGGCTGGACCCGGCGGCCCCGTTGCTGGGCCTGCCGGTCCGGGGCGACCAGGCCCTCGGCGCCTGCTTCATCATCCTCGTGGCCACGGTCAACTACTTCGGCATCAAGCGCGGCGCGGTGATCCAGAACGTGAGCACCGCCTTCAAGGTGGGCGCGCTCGCCGCGCTGGTGGTGCTCGGCTTCCTGCTGGGTGATGGGCTGGGGGTCGGCCCCATGCTGGACCAGCGGGCCGCGGTGTCTGCCTCGCCCTTCCTGCTGGCGATGGTCTCGATCCTGTGGGCCTACGACGGCTGGGCCGACCTCGCCTTTGTCGGCGGGGAGGTGCGGGACCCCCAGCGCACCCTGCCGCGCGCGCTGGTGATCGGTACGTCCATCGTGGTGGTGCTCTACCTCGGCGCCAACCTGGTCTACCTCTACCTCATCCCGATCGGGCAGATGCAGCAGGCGGAGCTGGTGGCCGCCGACGTGGCCAGCCTGCTGATCGGCCCCGCCGGCATCGTGGCCATCTCGGCGGCGGTGGCGGTGAGCACCTTCGGCACCCTCAACGGCTCGATGATGACCGCGCCGCGGATCTTCTTCGCGATGGCGGAGGACGGGCTCTTTCCCAAGGCGATCGCCCGGGTCGACCCCCGGACGGGCGCGCCGACCGCCGCGATCGTCCTGGCCGCGGTGCTGGGCGTGATCTTCGTGCTGATCAAGACCTTCACCGAACTCGCCGACCAGTTCGTCATCGGCATCTGGCCGTTCTACGCGCTGGCGGTGGCGGCGGTGTTCGTGCTGCGGCGCACCCGGCCGGAGCTGCCGCGGCCGTACCGCACGGCGGGCTACCCAGGGGTGCCGCTGCTCTTCCTTGCGGGGTCGCTGTTCCTGCTCGGCAACTACCTGGTGTCCGAGCCGAAGGCCTTCGTGGTGGATGTGGCGGTGATCCTGTCCGGCGTGCCGGTGTACTACGGCTGGAAGCGGTGGGCGGTAGGGCGGTAGGGCGGTAGGGCGGTAAGGCGGTAGGGCGGTAAGGTGGCAAGGCGATACTGCGGCAGGGAAGCACGGCGTACCCGAGGGAGTCGCGGTAGCTTCGGGATCCCGCTTCCCGCTTCCCGCTTCCCGCTTCCCGCTTCCCCCCTAAGTCCTTACCCCGCCTCGGCAACCTCCAGGGCCACATCCGCCGCCTGCACGCTGTGGGTCAGCGCGCCGATCGAGATGTAATCCACCCCGGCCTCGGCAAAGGCCCGGACGTTCTCGAGGGTGATGCCGCCGGTGGCCTCGATCTCGATGCCGGGAGCCAGCGTTCGCGCCCGCACCGTCCACGACCGCACGGTGGCCGGGTCCTGGTTGTCGACGAGCAGCCGGGTGGCGCCCGCCGCGCAGGCCTGCTCCAGCTGGCCCCCCGATTCCACCTCCACGAAGCACTCGATGATCCCGCCGGCCCGCGCCTGTTCCAGGGCGGCCCGCAGCGTCCGTCCGCTTCGCGCCAGCGCCTGCCAGTGATTGTCCTTCACCATGACCGTGGTATCGAGCCCCAGGCGGTGCACGTGCCCCCCGCCGGCGACCACCGCCGTGACGTCGAGCAGGCGCAGGCCGGGCGCGGTCTTGCGGGTGTGGAGAATCCGGGCTCCGGTGCCGGCCACCGCGTCGGCATAGCGGCGGGTCAGGTTGGCGATGCCGACCGCCCGCTGCAGCAGGTTGAGCAGCGGCCGCTCCGCCCGCAGGATGCGGGCGAGGTCGCCGCGCAGGAGCCCCAGGGTGGTGCCGGCGGGGACCGACGCGCCGGAGGCATGGTACCAGGTCACCGGCGGCAGCCCGCATGCCGTGGCCACGGCGTCGGCGTACGGCATCCCCGCCACGATCCCGCCGCTGCGGAACTCGAGCACTCCCGTGCCGACCTGGCTGGCCGCGACGCTCACCTCGGTGGTGATGTCGCGTTCGCCATCCTCGGCCAGGGCCACCTGCGCCACCCGGCGGGCGTCGGCGCCGATCAGGGCGCGGAGGTCGCGTTCGATCATCATCGTGGACTCACTCGCAGCACCACCCGGGTGCGTTCCCAGTCGAAGGCCAGGGCCATCCTGCCACTATCGGCCGCCACCCGCCGGACGGTGAGCGTCTCGACCGGTTCGGGGAGGGCCACCACCGGCACCGGGGTGGAGCCGACCTCGTGCGCCCGGACCGCGAGCGAGAAGTCATTGCCCCAGTGCCGCACCGAGCGGTTCACGAACAGCGTCCATCCCGCGGCGCCGGGGCGCAGGTACAGGGAATACCGGCCCGCGTCGAGCGGGATGCCCGCCACGGTGGCCGGCCGGTTGAGGTAGAGCCGGGTGGGTTCGTTGGCGCCCATGCGCCACAGGGTATCCCACGGCACGAGGCCGCCGTAGACGGTCCGCCCCCGCATCGCGGGGCGCCCGTAGCACAACCGGAGCGCCCCGTCGCCGAGGGGCGCGTCCACGGAGGCCAGCGGGCTCTGGCGGGCGCCGTAGGACGAGGGGCTGGTCCAGTCGCGCAGGCAGGGCCCCAGCATGAGGCTGGCGGGCACCAGGGAGGTCCCGGTGGCGGCGCAGGTGGCGGCCAGGCCGAGGACGAGGGCGGAGACGACGAGGGTGCGGTGCCGCATGGTCGCCCCGGCGGGGGACTAGTCGCCCGGCTTCCGGGCCACGCCCGGGCCGAGTGCCACCATCCGGTCGAGCGCGAGGCGCGCCCGGCTCGCAACCTCGGCCGGGACGGTCACGTGGTGGCGGTCGAGCGCGAGCGCGTCGCGGGTGGCCTCGAGCGTGATGGTCTTCATGAAGGCGCAGACCGCGGCGCGGTCGGCGGCGTAGAAGCGCTTGGCCGGGGCCAGCAGCTCCATGCGGTGCATGATCCCCGTCTCGGTGGCGATGATGAACTCGTCCACCGGCCGCTCCTGCACCAGCTGGATCATCCGCTCGGTGGAGGCGACGTGGATCCCGTCCGCGGGGATGTCGCCCCGGCCCATGGCGTAGATCAGCTGCCCCGCGCAGCCGCACTCCGGGTGCACCAGCACCTCGGCCGCCGGGTGTTCCTCCCGCATCCGGTCGAGGGTGTGGGGGTTGATGTCCTTGTGCACGTGGCATTCCCCCAGCCACACCTCGACCCGGCGGTGGGGCCGCATACGGCGCACGTGCGCGCCGAGGAAGAAGTCGGGGCAGAAGAGGATGCCCTGCTCGTCCGGGATCGCGTCGATCACCTCCAGCACGTTGCCGCTGGTGCAGCAGTAGTCGAGCTCCGCCTTGGCCTCGGCGGTGGTGTTGACGTAGCCCACCGCGATGTAGCCGGGGAAGCGGGCTTTCCAGGCCCGGATGTCGGCCGCGGTGATGGTGTCGGCCAGCGAGCAGCCGGCGCGCAGGTCCGGGAGCAGCACCCGCTTGGCGGGCGCGAGGATGGCCGCGGTCTCCGCCATGAAGTGCACCCCGCAGAACACGATCACCTCGGCGTCGGTGGCCGCGGCGGTGCGCGAGAGGCCGAGCGAGTCCCCGACGTAGTCGGCCACGTCCTGGACCTCGGCCCGCTGGTAGTTGTGCGCCAGGATCACGGCGCGGCGCCGCGAGGCCAGGGCCCGGATCTCCTCCTGCAGCGCGCGGATCTCGGCGGCGGCGAGGCGGGTGGGCTCGATGACGGGGAGGGCCAGGCTCATGCGGGACTCCGGCTCGGCGGCGCGGCGGGCCGGGCCGCCGGGGGATAGTCGAGGCGGCGGTGGCCGCCGCGGCTCTCCCGCCGGCGCAGCGCCGCATGGGTGATCAGCCGCGCCACCAGCAGCATGTTGTGCGAACGCCAGGCGTCGGCGGGAAGCCGCGCGGTGAGGGCGGTGAGCGCGCGCCGTGCCCGGCGCAGCCCCGCCTCGGTGCGCACCATGCCGACGTCGGTGGTCATGATGGCTCGGATGTCCTCGCGCACCGGCGCGGCCACCTCGTCGGCATCGCGGGCGCGCGGCGCGGCGGGCGGGAAGGCGGGGACCTTGGCCGCGCGATGGGCCGCCGGCCGCCATCGCGCGGCGAAGGCCTCGGCCCGGAGGGCGGGCACCGGGTGCGTCGCGGGCCCATCGCCCCAGTCGCCCGGCCCGCGCCGGGCCACCAGCGCCCGCGCCACCCGGTCGGCGAAGACCATCCCCTCGAGCAGCGAGTTGGAGGCCAGCCGGTTGGCGCCGTGCACGCCGGTGCAGGCCACCTCGCCCACGGCCCACAGCCCCTCGCGGGTGGTGCGCCCGTCGAAGTCGGTCCGGATGCCGCCCATGGCGTAGTGCAGCGCCGGGGCCACCGGGATCAGGTTGCGCGCCGGATCAAGGTGATGGGTGGCCAGGATCTGGGTCACCCCGGGGAAGCGGGCGGGGAAGTCGTGGATCTCGCGGGCGTCGAGCCAGGCCCCGCCGGTCGCGTCGGCGGCAGCGACCGCGCGGGCCACGACGTCGCGCGGGGCCAGCTCCCCGCGCGGGTCGGCGTCGAAGGCGAAGCGGCGGCCGTCCCGGTCCACCAGGATCCCGCCGGCTCCGCGCACCGCCTCGGTGATGAGCGGCGCCGGGTTCACGCCCGGCAGCTTGAGCGCGGTGGGGTGGAACTGCAGGAACTCGATGTCCCGCAGCTCGGCGCCCACCCGCCACGCCAGTGCCCAGCCGTCGCCGGTGGCCACCAGCGGGTTGGTGGTGACGGCGTAGAGCTGCCCCACGCCCCCGGTGGCAAGCACCACGTCGCGGGCCAGCAGCTCCACCGGCTGCCCGTTGCGGAGCGCGATCACGCCGGTGAGCCGGGACCCGTCGTGGCTCAGCGCGGCGACCTCGGTGTAGCGCAGGATCTCGACCAGCGGGTGGCGGCGGAGGATCTGGGTCAGGAAAGCCACGATCGCGGCGCCGGTGCGGTCGCCCCCGGCGTGGATGATGCGCGGCTGGGTGTGCGCCGCTTCCAGCCCGAAGCGGAGCGAGCCGTCGGGCCCGCGATCGAAGATCGCGCCGGCCTCGAGCAGCTCGCGGATCCGGTCGGGGCCTTCCTTGGTGAGGATCCGGACCGCCTCGGGATCGGAGAGGCCGTCGCCGGCGGCAAGGGTGTCGGCGGCGTGCTGGCTCGGGCTGTCGCCGGGGCCGAGCGCCACCGCCACCCCGCCCTGGGCCCACGCGCTGGCGCTGTCGGCCAGCACGCCCTTGGTCACCAGGACCGAGGCCTGCCCCTCGTTGGCCAGCCGCCAGGCGGTCCACAGCCCGGCGATGCCGGTGCCGACGATGATGGGGCGGGGGGAGGCCATGGGCGAAATATGGAAGGGAAGCCGGTGGCGCGGTACGGCGCCCGGGGGCGGTGCTAGGTCCGCACCCGCCGCAGCAGCCACAGGGCCGCGCCCAGGAAGAAGATGTTCGGCGCCCACGCAGCGGCCACCGGATTCACCACGCCGGTCACACCCACCGCCTTGGAGAGCTGGATGAACGACAGGAACACCACCGTCGTCCCCAGGCTGATGGCGATGCCGATGGCGGTGCCCTGCCGCGGCGAGGTGATGGCCAGCGGCGCCCCGAAGAGCGCGATCACCAGGCAGGTGGCGGGCAGCGCGATCTTGAGCGCGCGGTCGACCTCGATCTTGCTGGTGTCGTTCCCGGAGCGCTTGAGGGCGTCGATGTAGCGGGTCAGCTCCTTGTAGCGCATCTCCTCCGGCGCCTTCGGCTCGGCCAGGAGGTCCACCGGCTCCTGCGACAGCGCGCGCAGCCGCGCCGACTCGTAGCGGAAGGCCACCTGGGTGCCGTTCTCCAGGATCCGGCGGCTGGTCCCGTGCCACAGGTGCCAGGTGTGGAGCGTGTCATCGTAGGTCGCGCTGTCGGCCGTGAGTGCCAGGTCGGGATAGTCGGCGCCCTTGCCCTGCCGCTCGAACACCAGCTGCCGCAGCATCCGGTTCTGCACGTCGAGCGAGCGGATGGTGTAGACCCAGCCCTGGTCGGCGCGGAAGACGAAGTTGTACCGGGCAGTGCGCGGCTTGGCCAGCTTGGCCTTCTGCAGCTCCAGCTGCCGGCTGGTCGACTCGGGCGCCAGCTCCCCCACCACGAAGGCGAGCACCGCGGCCCCGCAGGCGGCGAGGTAGATCGGGAAGGCGAGTCGGTGGAAGCTCCAGCCCCCCGCCTTGGCGGCGGTGAGCTCCGAGTGCCGGCCCAGGTTGCCGATGGTGAAGACGGTGGCGAACAGCACCGCCGCCGGCATCACCAGGAAGATGTTCTCCGGCAGGGCGTAGACGTAGCTGGTCAGGATCTCGGGGAACTTGAGGCCGCGGTCGAGCAGCCGCTCGAGGTTGTCCGTCATGTTGATCATGATGGACACCACCGGGAAGCCGATGGCGGTGAGCACGAAGATCACGATCCACGAGCGCAGCACGTAGCGGTCGAGCAGGCGCACTCAGGCCGCCTTCCGCCGGCGGAACCGGCCGGTGAGGGTGTCCCACAGCTCGGCCAGGTCGCCGCCACGGGTGGAGCCCGATTCCTTGCTCACCCGCACGATGCCGACCACCGCGAGCGCCGCGAAGATCAGGTTGGGCGCCCACATGGCGAGCCACGGGGCCACGATGTTCTTGTTGCCGAGCCCCTCCCCCGCGATCAGCCCCACGTAGTAGATGGCGAAGACGAACAGCCCGCCGCCGATCACCAGGCCCATGCCGCCGCGGGGAAAGCGCAGGGCCATCGGGATGCCCACCAGCGCAAAGACCAGGCAGGCCACGCTGATCGCCCACTTCTTGTGGACCTCTACCCGGTACTGGTTGGCGCGGCCGCCCGAGGTCTTGATCTCGTCGCGGGCCGCGGACACCTCCGCCCACGAGGTGAGCGACGACGGTTCCCGCAGTCCCGGCACCCGGGGCCGCGGGGGGGTGAGCGCCTGCAGCGGCACCACGTCCGGGGTGTCACCGTAGCCTGTGGCGACCGGGTCCTCGAAGTCCTCCGGGTGTGTGCTCAGGTCGGCGCTGTCCGTCCCCAGCCTTCGGCCGAGGGCGGCGAAGGCCCGGCAATAGGCCGGCATCGCGGGGCGGGAGGCCCGCATCGGCACCGCCACGGCCGGCAGCACGAGCAGGGCGCGGAGGTCCCGCTCCGCGGTGGCCCGCCGCCGGGCCTGGGCCAGCCGGACCTCGTACTCGGCCCCCTGGACCACCTTCATCATCTCGCAGCTGGTCATCTCGCGGTCGCCGCGCACCCCGTCGTTGGCCTCGAGGTCGAGCCGGTTGGAGACGTCCCGCACCCGGATGGTGTTGGTGAGGAAGTCGGTCACCTGCATCAGCGCCGCGTCGCTCTGCCGGAAGGCGTGCACCGAGCCGTCGTACAGCTTGAGCTGGAGGTCAGTGCCCACGTCGGTGAAGCCCATGACGCCGCTGTCGGCGTAGATCACCCGGCGGCTGTCGGTCCCTGCCATGTCGTAGATGGTCACCGAGCGGAGCCGGCCGGAGGTGGCGTCGATGCGGCTGGCACGGAGGAAGAGCCCGGAGGGGGGGATCTCGTTGATCACCTGCTCCCGCAGTTCGAGCGTCGGCTTCTTGCGCTGGATGTTGATGAGCAGGTTGCGCAGCCGGGCGTTGCTCTCGGGGAGCACCTGGTCGGTGAACCAGAAGTTCGCCGCCGTGATGACCACCCCGGTGAGGATCATCGGGCGGACCAGCTGCCCCACGCTCAGGCCGCTCGCCCGCATGGCGGTGATCTCGCTGTCGGCGGCGAGGTGGCTGAAGGTGTAGAGCATGGCCACGAGCACCGCCATGGGCAGCGTCATGGCGATGATGAACGGCAGGCACAGCAGGAAGACCTCGCCGATGACCGACCAGGGCAGCCCCTTGCCCACCAGCGCCCCGAACCGGCGGGCAATCTGGTTGAGCAGCATGATGCTGGTCATCGCCAGGAAGGCGAAGACCAGGGGCGGCAGGAACTGGCGGACCAGGTAGCGGTCGAGCAGGCGCACGAGTGGCGAAGTCTCCGAATGGTAACGAGTTGTACCCACTCTCTCCGGCCAGTATATTCCCGGTGTCCCGCGGCTACAAGCCTCTTGCTTCCCGTTCCGCCCGAGCCCCTCGCCCCCACGTGCGTCTGCTCGCCTGCGTGGCGCTTCTGTTGGCCGTCCCGGCAGGCCTGGCGGCCCAGGGCGATACGACCTTCACCGTCTGGCTCCGCTTCCGGTCCGCGCCGGGGCTCACCCTGCGCGCGCCGGCCGTCCTGCGCTCCCCGTGGGACGCCGGGCCCCGCCGGCCTGCGGCGCTGGCGCGGGCCGCCTGGGACAGCGCCGTGGCCGCCGACCGGGACTCGCTCTGGTCCGCCCGCGTCACCGCCTGGCGCCTGCGGCAGGTCTACGGCCGGCGCGCCCAGCCGGGACAGGATACTACCCCGGCCCGACGCGGGGCGCTCGGGCTCGACCGCCGCTACGCCGACCTCAACATCGAGGGCAACGCCCGCCTCGAGGTGCGCAGCGAGCGGCTCAAGAACCTGCGCTGCACCCCGAGCCAGTACCTCGACCTCAACTCCGGCTGCCGCGGCAGCTGGAAGGCCCCCCGGCTCGACACCTACCTGGCCCTGCGCACCGGCGGCCTCATCGGGCAGCGGCTGCACGTGGACGTGGACTACGACACGGAGCGGGACTTTACCGCGCGCAACAACCTGCAGCTCTACTACCAGGGGCTGGAGGACGAGATCGTGCGCCGGGTCGAGGTGGGGACGGTGGTGTTCCGGCCGCCGGCCTCCCGCTTCCTGACCGCAGCGATCCCGGCCAACAACTTCGGCGTCAACGCCACCTTCGACGTCGGGGCGTTCACCTTCCAGGGAATCGCAGCCACGCAGAAGGGCAGCGTGATGGCCGAGCGCACCTACAGCGTGGGCAGCACGGTGGTGCAGCCGCAGGATCGCGAGGCCCGGGACCTCGACTTCGAGGGCAGCCGCTTCTTCTGGGTGGTGGACCCGGCCCAGCTGCCGGGCTATCCGCAGCTCGACATCCTGCAGCTGAGCCCGTCGGGGCTGCCCCCGGCGGTCACGGTGCAGGGTGACGTGCGCGTGTACCGGTACCGCCCCCCTTCACGCAGCGGCGTCAACCCGAACCTGGGCGGCATCAACGCCGTCGCGTTCGGGGCCGACACCACGCAGAAGGTCACGGCGCAGTGGCAGCTGCTGCAGCGGGACCTCGATTACTACGTGGATCCGACGGGCCTCTGGTTCGCGCTGGCCAGCCGGCTGGACCCCAACGACTACCTCGCCGTGAGCTACGAGAGCGGGGCGGGGCGGGTCGGGACCTTCCCGTCGGCCGACACGCCGGTGCCTCCCGGGCAGCCGCCCCGCGACACGCTGCGGCTCATCGTGCAGCCGCGGGTGGATGCCTCCCGGCCGACCTTCCGGCACGAGATGCGGCAGGTCTACCGGGTGGCCGGCGCCGATCTCGACCCGGCCTCGCTCCGGGTCACGCTCAGCATCAACCGGTCGGAGCGGCCGCTCCGCCCCGGCGCGGCGGCGACCTACCTGGCGGAACTCGGCCTGGCCACCCCGAACGATCCCACCGCCTTCAACCTGCAGGACCGGCTCTTTCCCCGCACCCGGGATCCCAGCGCCGCGTTCACCATCAAGGAGTCGTATATCGTGCTGCCCTCGGCGCAGCCCTTCGCCGACCCGGCGAAGCTGCTCCCGACCGAGCGCAATGACTCGCTGTACCGGACGCCGGGCTACCTCCTCTACAGCGAGGGCCCACCGGCGAAGTTCGTCTTCCGGCTGCAGTACAACGCCAGCTCCAGCGGGGACCGTTCCACCCTCGACCTGGGCGCGCTCTCGATCCGTGACGGCAGCGAGACGCTGTACCTCAACGGGCGCAAGCTCGACAAGGGCACCGACTACAGCATCAACTATGACCTGGGCCAGGTCACCTTCACCGACCCCCAGACCCTCTTCGGCGGCAGCGGCGCCACCATCCAGGCCCGCTTCGAGGAGCGCGGCGTCTTCGCCGTGGCGCCCACCCAGATCTACGGCCTGTCGACCCGGTACAGCCTCGGCGAGACCGGTGGCATCAACCTGCTCGGCCTCTACCAGGTGGAGCAGAGCGCGTTCAACCGGCCCCAGCTGGGCTTCGAGGCGCAGGCGCACATGGTCGGGGGCATCAGCACGGACCTGCGCTTCCGGCCCGACGCCGTCACCCGCTTCCTCAACCGGCTCACCTCGGCGCCCGCCACGGCCCCCTCCCGGCTCGACCTCAACGGCGAGCTCGCCTTCACGCGCCCCGATCCCAACCGGTCGGGGCAGGCCTACCTCGAGGAGTTCGAGGGCGACCCGGGGGTGCAGCTGTCGCTGCGCGAGACCCTGTGGGAGTTCGGCAGCCGGCCGCAGTTCGCCGACGGCGCGGAGGTGGTGCTCGGCAAGACCGCCTTCGACACCACCGACGCGGTGCAGATGACCTGGCAGAACCTGGTCCAGGACCGCACGAGCGGGGAGGTGGTGCAGCTGCGGGCCCGGGACATCGATCCCCGGATCCAGGTGGTGGGCCAGCAGGACCAGCTGGAGACCGTCCTCTTCATGACCCTCCAGCCGGACACCAGCGCCGGCCGGCTCACCGCCCGGTCGCGGTGGACCCTGCCCACCCGGCCCAACGCCCCGCGCTGGCGCTCGATGGTCACCAGCCTGAGTTCCACCGGGACCGACCTCTCCAAGAACGAGTTCCTCGAGTTCTGGGTGTTCCGGGCGGGGGACCGGTCGGTCGATTCCGCGGGGCTGCAGCTGGTGGTGGATCTCGGCTCCGTGAGCGAGGACGCCGTGGCGATGGCGCCCGAGAGCCTCTCGGTCCAGGCCGGCGACTCCGTCTTCGCCGGGCGCCAGTTCGTCGGGTTGGGCCGGCTCGACACCGAACGGCAGTCCACCGGCGTCTTCAACGCCGCCCAGGACGACATCGGCATCCTGGGCGACCGGCCCGACCAGCTCGCGGTGGACGGGGTGCCCACCGCCGGGGTGCCGCTGTGCCGCCAGGAGCTGGACAACGTGGTGACGGTTTACCGCTGGGGCGACCTCGGCGCCCGCTGCAGCAACGGCAACGGCGCGCTCGACGCCGAGGACCTCGACAACGACAACCAGCTGGACGCCACCGGCTCCGGCGAGAACGTCCTGCGCTGGGTCGTGGACTTGCGGGGCAGCCCGTACTTCGTGCGCACCGGCGCAATCGCGGCCGACTCCGGCCAGTGGGAACTGTACCGGCTGCCCCTGCGCACCGAGCAGTACCGGCTTGGCTCCCCCAACATCCGCCTGGTGAAGCACCTCCGCATCACCGCCGTGGCCGCCCCGGACCAGGGCGGCCCGGACGTGCGCACCTTCTGGGCGCTGGGGCGGATGCGGTTCCTCGGCTCGCCCTGGGTGCGGCGATCGGAGAAGCCCGTGCAGAGCATCGCCGGCGCCACCGACGCCCCCGGCAACGGCGAGGTGGTGTCCTCCACGGTCTCGACCGAGAACATCGAGCTGGGGTACACCTCGCCGCCCGGGGTGCGGGGCGGGCTCGACAAGAAGGGCGGCGGCAAGGGCGAGTTCGGCAGCCAGGTGAACGAACGCTCCCTGCGGGTGATCGCGCGGGAGATCCTGCCGGGCCAGCGGGCGGAGGCCTACTTCCGCTTCCCGAGCGGGCCCCAGAACCTGCTCCGCTACAAGGAGCTCCGGGCCTGGGCCCGGGGGCGCGGGCCGGGGTGGGACAGCCGCGACTTCGAGGTCTTCATCCGCGCCGGCAGCGACAGCCGCAACTTCTACCAGTTCTCCGCCAACGCGGCCACCGCCACCTGGGAGCCCGAGCTCCGGGTACGGCTGGACAAGTGGCGCGAGCTGCGTGCGCAGATCGAGTCGCGCCGGCTGCAGGGGCTCCCCGCCGACAGCGCGGCCCGGGTGGCCTGCGGGGGCGACACCGTGTCGGTGGCCTACGTGCTGTGCGACGGCCCCTACCTGGCCCACATCGAGGACCCGGCGGTGAACCCGCCCAACCTGGCCGAGGTGCAGGAGATCGCGGCCGGCATCTACCGCCGCAGCGGCAACGACCCCACCGACAGCGCCGAGGTCTGGGTGGACGACATCCGCCTCACGGAACCCATCGCGCGGGTCGGGTCGGCACTGGCGCTCGACGCGCGCCTGGTCGCGTCCGACGTGGGCGACCTGAGCATCGGCTATGTGCGGCAGGACGGCTATTTCCAGCAGATCGGGCGGGATCCCTCCTACCGGACCACCGGCACGCTGCAGCTGGCCACCGGGCTCCGGGTGGAGCGGTTCCTCCCCACCAGCCTGGGCATCGTGCTGCCGATCCAGGTGAACTACGCCCGCTCCTCCGTGGCGCCCGAGCTGCTCACCGGCACGGACATCCTCGGGAAGGACCTCGCGCGGTTGCGCACCCCGGAGAGCTGGTCGCTCAGCTACAGCTTCGCGGTCCGGCGCACCAAGCGGGGCCGCTCGTGGCTGGTGCGCGGGCTGGTCGATCCGCTGAGCGTCTCGGGCAACTTCTCCGACGCGCGCAGCACCACCGAGCTCTCCGAGGCCAGCAACAGCACCCGCAACCTGCAGGCGACCTACCTGCTGCAGTCGGGCCGCCACGGCCCCACCCTGGACCTGAGCGGCCTGGTGCGGCGCCTCCCGGGCTTCCTGCGGCGCACCGACGGGGCGGCCGCGCTCGCCCGTCCGAAGGTCAACTTCGCCCCCGGCAGCATCCGGATGGGCACCGGGCTCCTCCGCAACCAGGGCGACCTGCTGGCGTACGACGTGCCCGTCCGCCGCGGCCTCGACAGCCTGGTGCGGCCGGCCGTCTCGCTGACCCACACCTGGCGCAACACCGCCGGGCTCACCTGGCAGCCGCTCGGCATGCTGACCCTCTCCGGCGACCTGACCAGCACCCGGGACCTGCGCCGCTACAGCGACAGCACCAGCCTGGGCCGGGTGGCCGGCCGCGCCCGCCGCAGCCTCTTCGGGATGGACGTGGGCGTGGAGCGCGACCGCCAGCTGGGCACCTCGCTGCTGCTGGCGCCGCGCGTCACCAGCTGGCTCCGGCCCCGTTACCAGACGGCCAGCAGTTTCGTCCTGAGTCGCAGCCTGACCAGCCGCGACCCCATCCGCGAGGACGGGGACACCACGGGGGCGTTCATCCTGCCCCAGACCCTCAACAAGACGCGGCAGCGGGAGTACGGCGCCGCGGTGGAGTACGGCCGGCTCCTGGGCCGGCTGGTGGGCGATTCCAGCGCCTTGGCCCGTGCCACCCGCCGGTTGCGGCCGTTTGACATCAGCGACCGCCTGACGCGCGCCGGGACCTTCGACCTCGCCGCCTTCGACCCCGACCTTGGCTTCCAGCTGGCACTCGGCGGCCTGGACCGGTTCCTCCGCGCCCAGGGCGACTCCGCCCTCGGCGCCTCGGAGGTCCGCACCACGACATTCCAGTCCGGTGCTGAGCTCCCCTTCGGCATGAGCTTCCAGCTGGGGTACGCCCGCTCGCGGACCAACCGGTTCCAGCGCACCACCGAGGGGTACCTGACCTCCGAGACCTTCCAGCGGGAGTGGCCCAAGGGGACCCTCCGGCTCACCCGTGCCATCCACGGCTTCCCGGTGGCCCTGGTCGGGGTCGGCGCCACCTTTCGCCAGGTGCGCGGCGAGACCACGGTGCCCAACACCGGCGGCCTCCCGTACGTCAGCCGTCAGCGCAACCGGACGGTCACGCCGGATGCCCAGCTGACGCTCGCCAACGGCATGGTGCTCTCGGTGACCTGGGCCGCCGTGGCCCAGCGCAACCTGGCCAACGGCAACCGCACCCGGGTGGACCAGGACGACATCACGGCGGGCTTCAGCCACGCCTTTGCCCTGCCGGGGGCGCTGAGCCGTACCCGGCGCGTGATCCGCTCGCAGCTGACGGGCATCCTGTCCAAGAGCCTCTCCTGCCTGCAGCAGAGCGGCCAGGCCGATTGCCGCACCGTCTCCGACACCCGGCGGCGGGAATTCCGCGCCACTTTCGATACCGACCTGGGCCGCATCATGACCGGCGGGCTGCAGTTCAGCTATTCCCTCAACGAGGCACGCCACCTGGACCGCAAGTTCTCCCAGATGTCGGTCGCCGCGACGTTCCAGCTGTCGCTCTATGCCGGGGACTACCGCTAGGCGGCCCGGCGGCAGGTTCCGAAGCCCGTTTCCCGTTTCCCCCTTCCCCCTTCCCCGCCCTCCGTCTTTCTTCCTCGACCATGCGCCGCTTCCTCCTGCCTGCCGTGCTGCTTGCCGCCGCCTGCCGTGACGCGGCGCCGCCCACCCGCGAGTTCAACGGGGAGGTGGCCTTCACCTATCTCGAGCGCCAGGTCGCGTTCGGCTACCGGATCCCCGGCACGCCGGCGCACGTCGCCACCGCCGCCTGGCTCGACTCGCTGCTCCGCACCCGGGCCGACACCCTGGTGGTGCAGGCGTGGACCCACGTGTCCGCCAAGGGCGACACGCTGCCGATGGTGAACCTCGTGGCCCGGTTCAATCCCGCCGCGCGGGAGCGGGTGCTCTTCCTGGCGCACTGGGACACCCGGCCCGTGTCCGACAACCCGAATTACACCGGGCCCCGGACGCCCGTCCCCGGCGCCAACGACGGGGCATCCGGGGTGGCGGTGCTGCTCGGCATGGCCGACGCCCTCAAGCAGCAGCCCCCCTCGGTCGGTGTCGACCTGTTGTTCGTGGACGGGGAGGACTACGCCGACTTCCACGCCGAGCCGAATGACGTGCTGATCGGGTCGCGGTACTACGCCGCGCACCAGCCGCCCGGCCCCAAGCCGCTGTACGCCGTGCTGCTCGACCTGGTGGCCGACCGCGACCTCCGGCTGCTGCCGGAGGGCCAGTCGGTACTCGGGGCGCCGGAGGTGGTGGACCTGGTCTGGACGGTGGCCAAGGAGATCGGGCACGCCGACGTATTCGTGAACGCGCCGGGCCAGGGGCCGACGCTGATCGACGACCACGTCGAGCTGCAGAAGGCCGGGATCCGCGCCATTGACGTGGTGGACTTCTCCTACGGGCCGGACAACGCCTACTGGCACACTCCCGCCGACAGCCTCGACAAGGTGAGCCCCCAGAGCCTGCAGGTGGTGGGCGACGTGGGCCTGGCGCTGATCCGCCGCCACTGACCGCCCGGCAGGCCGCGCCGGGTTGTTCCGCCACTGTCCGCGTCGCCGCGTTCCCCCCGGAAGGCGGCGCGCGGTGCATTGTGGACGATGTCTCCCGAACGGCGGGCGGTCCTGCTGCTGCTGGGCCTCGCGGTGCTGGGGCAGGGGGTCCGGGTGGCGCTGGGCCATCCCGGGATCCCGCCTGGCGAGGTGACCCTCCAGGGGGCGGGGCCCCCGGGCATCCCGCGGGCACACCGGGACTCCAGCCTGGCCCATGCCCGGCCCCTCGGGGCTGGGGACCGGATCGATCTGGACCGGGCGCCGGCGGCCGAGATCGCCCGCCTGCCTCGGGTGGGGCCGGGTCTGGCCCGGGCCATCGTCTCCGATCGGGAGCGACGGGGGCCCTTCGGCGGCCTCGAGGGGCTGGATCGGGTCTCCGGGGTGGGGCCCGGCCTCCTGGCGGCGATCGCCCCGTATGCGGCCTTCTCGGGCGAACCAGGCGCCGGGTCGGGGACTGCCGGGGCTTCCGGGCGGGGGGCAGCGTCGGTCGGCGATGCGCCGCCGGCCGGGGCGGCGGCAGAGCCCACCCCGCTCGACCTGAACACCGCCACCGCCGCCGAGCTCGAGGGGCTGCCGTTCGTGGGGCCATACATGGCGGGGCAGATCGTGGCCTTTCGGGAACGGCATGGGCCGTTTCCCGCCGTGGACAGCCTGGTCCGGGTGCCGGGGGTAGGTCCCGCCACCCTGGCCCGGGTACGGGGGCGGCTTCGGGTGGAGGGGGGGCGGTAGGGCGGTAGGGCGGTAAGGCGGTAAGGCGGTAGCGTCGGCCCGCCGAGCCGCCGAGCCGCCGAGCCGCCGAGCCGCCGAGCCGCCGAGCCGCCGAGCCGCCGAGCCGCCCAACCCTCCTTGACACCTCACCCCGACAACCTAGCTTAGATCAATCGGCGTAAACCGTTGTCAGACTTCACAATCCAGCATCAGTGGGGCGATGGCGACAGCAGCGGCCGGAGGAAACGACCGGCTGGGCGACATTCTGATTCGTGAAGGGCTGATCACCCGGGACCAGCTCGGGGCGGCTCTCGCTGAGCAGAAGTCGTCCGGCCACCGCCTGGGATACGTCCTGGTCAAGCTGGGACTGATCCAGGAACTGGAGATCACCAAGGTGCTGGCGCGCCAGTACCGGATGCCGGCGGTGGATCTCACGCGGTTTGAAGTCGACCCGAAGATGCTCAAGCTGATCCCCTCGGACTTCGCGCTCAAGCACGTGGTGCTGCCGCTGAAGCGCGAGGGGCGCACGCTCACCGTCGCCATGGCGGACCCGACCCAGACGGGCGTGCTCGACGACCTCAAGTTCATCACCCGCTACGACCTCTTCCCCGTGATTGCGGGGGAGTACACGCTCCGCAACCTGATCGAGAAGCACTACGAGAGCTCCGACGAGCAGATGCAGACGCTGCTCAAGGAGATGGAGTCGCTGGGGGACGCCGACGTCGAGGTGGTGGAGGAGAAGGAAGACGAGGCGGCGAGCCAGGCCCAGATCAACGACGCCCCGGTGGTGAAGCTGATCAACGGCCTGCTGACCGACGCGGTCAAGCGGGGCGCGTCGGACATCCACATCGAGCCGTTCGAGCACGAGATCCGGGTGCGCTACCGGATCGACGGCGCGCTGCAGGAGGTCATGAAGCCGCCGGTCAAGATGAAGGCGGCGCTCACCTCGCGCATCAAGATTCTCTCCCAGCTCAACATCGCCGAGCGCCGGGTACCCCAGGACGGCCGGCTCAAGCTCAAGATGGGCAACCGGGTGATCGACTTCCGGGTCTCGACGCTCCCGTGCATCTACGGCGAGAAGATCGTGATGCGGATCCTGGACAAGGGGAACCTGACGCTCGACCTGTCCAAGTTCGGCTTCGAGCCCAAGGCCGAGCAGGACCTGATGCGGAACATCCTCAACCCCTACGGCATGGTGCTGGTGACCGGCCCGACGGGGTCGGGGAAGACGACGACGCTGTACTCCGCCCTGTCCCGGGTCAACACGATCGAGACCAACATCATGACGGCGGAGGACCCGGTCGAGTACAACCTGATGGGGATCAACCAGGTCCTCGTCCGGAACGAGATCGGGCTGACGTTCGCGGCGGCGCTCAAGGCGTTCCTGCGGCAGGACCCGAACATCATCATGATCGGCGAGATCCGCGACCTCGAGACCGGCGGCATCGCCATCAAGGCGGCGCTCACCGGCCACCTGGTGCTGTCGACGCTGCACACCAACGACGCCCCCTCGACGATCACCCGCATGATCGACATGGGCATCGAGGCCTTCAACGTGGCCTCCGCGGTGAACCTGGTGGTGGCCCAGCGGCTCGTGCGGCGTATCTGCAAGGACTGCAAGGCGCCGCACACCTACACCGACGAGGAGCTCAAGGCCCTGGGGGATAACCCCGCTGACTACAAGGACATCCCCTTCATGAAGGGGCGCGGGTGCGACACTTGCGGGGGGACCGGCTACAAGGGCCGGGCGGGGTTGTACGAGGTCATGGCCCTCACCCCTGAACTGCGCCGCCTGATCCTCCGGGGCGGCTCCGTGGCGGAGATCCGGGACCAGGCGGTCGCGGACGGCATGCTCACGCTCCGCATGGACGGCATGAAGAAGGTCGAGCGCGGGGTCACCTCGCTCGAGGAAGTCATCAAGGAGACGGCCGGATGACGATCAACCTGCGCGCGCTGCTCGAGGAGATGATCGAGAAGGACGCCTCCGACCTCCACATCACCGCCGGGGAGCGGGCCAAGCTGCGCATCGACGGCGACATCACCAACGCCGCCGCCCCGGACGTCCTCACGCCGAAGGACACCCTCGCGCTGGCCTACTCGGTGCTCACCGAGAACCAGAAGAAGCGCTTCGAGACCGAGGACGAGCTCGACTTCAGCTTCGGCATCCAGAACCTGGCCCGCTTCCGCGGCAACGTCTTCAAGCAGCGCGGCTGCGTGGCGATGGTCGTCCGGATGATCCCCTTCAACGTGCGGACGTTCCAGGACCTGGGGCTGCCGCCGGTGATGGCCAAGCTGGCCGAGAAGCCCCGCGGCCTGATCCTGGTCACGGGGCCCACCGGCTCGGGCAAGTCCACCACGCTGGCCGCGGTGCTCGACAAGATCAACAAGGAGCGCAAGGGCCACATCATCACGGTGGAAGATCCGATCGAGTTCATCCACCGGCACCAGCAGTGCATCATCAACCAGCGCGAGGTCGGGACCGACACCAAGAGCTTCGCCAACGCGCTCAAGTACGCGCTGCGCGAGGACCCCGACGTGATCCTGGTGGGCGAGTTGCGCGACCTCGAGACCATGGCCGCCTGCCTCACCATCGCGGAGACCGGCCACCTGGCGCTGGCCACGCTGCACACCAACTCGGCGGCGGAGTCGATCAACCGCATGATCGACGTGTTCCCCTCCAACCAGCAGCAGCAGGTCCGGGCCCAGCTGGCGTTCGTGCTGGAGGGCGTCGTGACCCAGACGCTGCTGCAGAAGGCCAAGGGCCGCGGCCGGGCCATGGCGTGCGAGATCATGGTCTGTACGCCCGCCATCCGGGCGCTGATCCGCGACGACAAGGTGCACCAGATCTACTCGGCGCTGCAGTCGGGCAAGAAGCACGGCATGCAGACCATGAACGACTCGCTGTTCCAGCTGTACATGAGCCGCGAGGTGACGCTGGAGGAGTGCCTCCGCGCCTCCGGCGACCCGAACGAGCTGATGCGGATGTGCGGCGAGACGCCGCTCGAGGAGCAGGAGATGGGCGACATGCAGAAGGGTCCCGCCAAGCCGGCGGGCCGCCGCTAAGCCGACCAGGAGCCCCGGATGCCAGTGTTCGAGTACACCGCGCGGAACGCCGCCACGGGCCAGATCATGAAGGGCACCCTCGACGTGCCCACCCGCGACGACGTCCTGAAGCACATCAAGCAGCAGAAGATGATCGTGGTGAACGTCCGGGAGCAGCCCAAGCAGCTGAGCTTGAGCTTCGGCAAGAAGGGCATCCGGACCCGCGACATCGTGATCTTCACCCGGCAGTTCGCCACGATGATCAACTCGGGCCTGCCGCTGGTGCAGTCGCTGGACATCCTGGCCCGGCAGACCGAGAACCCCTCCCTGGCCGAGGTGACCAAGCAGGTGGTCTTCGACGTCGAGAGCGGCCACACCCTCGCCGACGCCTTCAGCAAGCACCCCAAGGCCTTCACCGAGCTGTACGTCAACATGGTGGCCGCCGGCGAGGCCGGCGGCATCCTGGACACCATCCTGCTCCGCCTGGCCACCTTCCTCGAGAAGAGCGACGCGCTCATCCGGAAGGTCAAGGGCGCCATGGTGTACCCGGGCGTCATCATGTCGGTGGCCGGCATCGCCGTGGCGGTGCTGCTGATCTTCGTGATCCCGACCTTCCAGAAGATGTTCGCCAGCGTCGGGATGGAGTTGCCGCTCCCCACCCGCATCGTGATCGCGATGTCGGACTTCCTGATCAGCTACTGGTGGGCCCTGATCCTGATCATCGTCGGGATCGTCTACGCCATCCGGTCGTACTACAAGACGCCCAACGGCCAGAAGCAGATCGACCAGATGATGCTCAACGCCCCCGTCCTGGGCGACCTGCTCCGGAAGTCGGCGGTGTCCCGCTTCACCCGGACCCTGGGCACCCTGATCAGCTCCGGCGTGTCCATCCTCGACGGGCTCGAGATCACGGCCAAGACCGCCGGCAACCGCGTCATCCACGACGCGGTGATGGAGTCCCGCAACTCGATCGCGGGCGGCGAGACGATCGCCGGCCCGCTGGAGAAGTCCAAGGTCTTTCCCCCGATGGTGATCTCGATGATCGCCGTCGGCGAGCAGACCGGCGGCCTGGACGAGATGCTGTCCAAGATCGCCGACTTCTACGATGAAGAAGTGGACGTCGCGGTCAGCGCCCTGCTCTCCCTCATGGAGCCGATGATGATCGTCATCCTCGGCGTCATCGTCGGCGGCATGGTGGTGGCGATGTACCTGCCGATCTTCGACATGATGAACGCGGTGCAGTAGCGCCCACAGCCCCCATCCGGACCTGCCCGCAGGGGAGCAGACGCTCCTCGCTGCGCCGCCCCCTGCGTCATCCCGGCGACACTTCCGGCCACCGGTTCACCCTGTCACCGCTACCTTCCCCTGCCACACCCCGGACGGTGCAGCACCACTTCGACACTCCGGCAGGCTCCCGATCACGTCGACCCCGATGGAAGCCCAGGCGCTCCTCCTGTGGGGGCTTGCCGCCGCCCTGGCCGCGGGGCCCGGGGCGCTGCTGGGCACCTGGGGCTGGTTCGCCAGGCACGCGGTGGGGTGGGCCACGGCGGCGGCCGCGGGATTGATGCTGGGGATCGGCTACGTGCTGCTCGCGACGGGCCAGGCCGTGGCGCCGGCGGCCACCCTGCTCGGGGCCTTCGCGGGCCTCCTGGCGGTCCGGCTGGCCGACAGCAGCCCGCGGGAGCCTGCCGGGGGCCTGGCGGTGACGGCGCGGCTCTCCGCGCCCGCGGATACCGATGCCGGCGAGATCCTCGCGAGCGCCCTCCACTCCGCGGCCGAGGGCGTGGCGATCGGCGCGGCGGCCGGAGTGAACGGCCCGCTGGCCCGGTTCCTCATCCTCACGTTCGCGATCCACAACATCTCAGAGGGCGCGGTCCTCGGGGCGCTGCTGACCCGCCGGGGCTGGCGCGCGGGCGCCGTCGCGGGCATGGCCGTGCTGGCGCGGACCACCCAGCCGCTGGTGGCCGTGTCGGTGATCTACCTGGCGTCGGCGCTGCCGGCCACGCTGCCGTGGCTGATCGGGGCCTCCTTCGGCGCCCTCCTCTACCTGATCGTGGCCGAACTGCTGCCGCAGAGCTACCGGCTGGCGGGCCGCACCGCCATCGCGGTGGTGGTGAGCATTGCCGCAGGGATCGTGGCGCTGATGGGGGGCGGCGGGTGACCGATCTGGCGGGGGTCCCGATCCTCTGGGCAGTATTCCTGAGCGCCCTGGTGACGGCGCTGGCCACCGGGCTGGGCGCCATTCCGTTCCGGTTCATCACGGAGCTCTCGGGGCGGGCCGTGGCCGCCGCCGGCGCCATCGCGGCGGGCCTGATGCTCGGGGCCAGCCTGGGCCTGCTGGCGGAAGGGGTCCAGCACGGGCCGACCCGGACCTTCCTGGGCGCGGCCGCGGGCGTGCTGTTCATCCTCGTCACCCAGTGGCTGCTCGGGGAGCACGAGATCGAGTTCGCGTCGCTGTCCGGGGCGGGGGCGCGGCGGATGCTGCTGCTGGTCGTGGTGATGACGGTGCACTCCTTCGCCGAAGGGGTGGCCGTGGGCGTCTCCTTCGGCGGCGGCGAGTCGCTGGCGATCGCGATCACGGTGGCCCTCGCCATCCACAACATTCCCGAGGGCCTGGCCATCACCGCCGTGATGCGGCCCCGGGGCGTCTCGCTGTGGGCCTGCGCGGGGTGGTCCATCGTTTCGTCGCTGCCGCAGCCGGTCATGGCGCTGCCCGCGTACCTCGTGGTGGAGCGGGTGCGGCCGGCGCTGCCCGTGGGCCTGGGGTTCGCCGCGGGGGCGATGGTCTACATGGTGCTGATCGAGATCCTCCCCGAGGCCTATGACGCCGCGGAGAGCCGCACCATCGCGGTGCTGGTGGGGGCGACCACGATCGCGATGCTGCTCTTCCAGCAGTACATCTAGGACTGGCCCGGCGTGCCGGGCCTCACGGACAATTCACGGCCGCTTCAAGCCGTCGTGCAATGATGCAAGGTCTTCACGTTCCGCCGGAGCCGTCATGACCACCGATGCGACCGCCCCCGACGCCGCCCCCGACGGGGAACCCCTGCCGCTGACCGGCATCCGGGTGCTGGACCTCTCCCGGCTGGTGGCCGGGAACATGCTGACGCTGCTCCTCGCCGACTTCGGCGCCGACGTGGTCAAGGTCGAGGACCCGGGCACTGGCGATGCGCTGCGCGAATGGAAGGCGGCCAACGGGGAGAGCCTGTTCTGGAAGGTCTACGCCCGGAACAAGCGCAGCATCACCCTGGACCTGCGGCTGCCGGAAGGACGGGCGCTGCTGCTGCGGCTGGTGGAGAAGGCCGACGTGATGGTGGAGAGCTTCAAGTTCGGCACGCTGGAGAAGATGGGCTGCGGCCCCGACCAGCTGCTGGCGCGCAACCCGAAGCTCATCATCGTGCGCATCTCGGGGTTCGGGCAGACCGGCCCCTACCGCACCCGCCCGGGCTTCGGGACCCTCATCGAGGCCATGTCCGGGTTCGCCGCCAAGACGGGCTTTCCAGGCCACCCGCCGGTGCTCCCCAACGTGGCGCTGGCCGACATGGTGGCCGGCACCTACGGTGCCTTCGCCGTCGTCACCGCCGTGCGGGCGCGGGAGCAGCATGGCGCGGCGGGGCAGGTGGTGGACCTCTCGCTGCTCGAGCCCCTCATCTCGATCGTGGGCCCCGACGCGGCGGTCTACCAGCACACCGGCGAGATCCCCATCCGGATCGGCTCGCGGCTCCAGGTCAGCGCCCCCCGCAACGTCTACCATACGCGCGACGGGCGGTTCCTCGCGGTCTCGGCCTCGATGCAGCCGATGTTCGAGCGCCTCATGGAGTCGATCGGCAAGCCGGAGCTGATCCGCGACCCCCGGTTCCGGACCAACTCCGACCGCATCGCGCACGTGGATGAGCTGGACCGGATCATCGACGGCTTCATCTGCAGCCGGACCCTGGAGGAGAACATCACCTTCTTCGAGGCCGCCGGGATCACCGCCGCTCCCGTCTACGACGTGAGCCAGCTCGTGGCCGACGAGCACATCGTCGCGCGCGAGGTCTTCGTGGACGCGCCGGACCCCAAGCTCGGCACGATCAAGATGCACAACGTCACTCCGCGGCTGACCGGCACTCCGGGACGGATCCGCACCCCCGCCCCGGACCTGGGCCAGCACACCGCCGACCTCTTCGCGGAGCTGGGCTTTGATGCCGCGGGCGTCGAGGAGCTCCGGGCCAAGCACGTGATCTGAGGCCGGTGGCCGGTCGCCGCGGCGGGGGATACCTTCTTCCGTCATCCCCAGCGGAGAGAGCCCCCGTGCGTGCCTTGCCCCGCCCCGTCCAGGTCCTGCTCCTCGCCCTGCTCGGGGGGTGTGCCCGCGATCCCGCCCCCGCGGCCGCGCCCCCGCCGAACCTCGCCCCGCCCGCCTGGGCCGCCGACGCTATCTGGTACCAGGTCTTCGTGGAGCGGTTCCGCAACGGCGATCCCGGCAACGACCCGACGCTGGAGGACATCCGGACATTCACCCCCGACCCGGCCCCCGCCGGCTGGCAGGTGACACCCTGGACCTGGGACTGGTACCGGCAGGAGCCATGGGCCCGTGCCACCGGCAAGGACTTCTACGGGACTGCCCAGTGGCGGCGCTACGGCGGGGACCTGCAGGGCCTCCTCGACCGGCTCGACTACCTCGAGTCCCTCGGCGTGACCGCGCTCTACCTCAATCCGATCAACGACGCCCCCTCGCTGCACAAGTACGACGCAGCCAGCTACCCGCACGTGGACCGCAACTTCGGCCCCGACCCGCGGGGGGACGCCGCGAAGATGGCGGGCGAGGACCCGCTCACCCCGTCGAGCTGGGGATGGACCGCCGCGGACAGCCTTTTCCTCAAGCTCGTCGCCGAGGTGCACCGGCGGGGGATGCGGATCATCCTCGACTATTCGTGGAACCACACCGGCGTGAACTTCCCGGCCTGGAAGGACCTGGTGGCCCGGCAGCGTGACTCGCGCTTTGCCGACTGGTACGAGGTGCAGCAGTTCGACGACCCGGCCACCCCCGACACCAACGAGTTCCGGTATCGCGGCTGGGTCGGGGTGCCCTCGCTGCCGGAGTGGAAGAAGGTGGGACGGCCGGAGGGGCGGACCCACGGCGCGATCGAGGGCAACCTGGTGCCCGGCGTGAAGGACCTGGTCTATGCCGTGAGCCGGCGCTGGCTCGATCCCAACGGCGATGGCGACCCCTCGGACGGGATCGACGGGTTCCGGCTGGACGTGGCAGAGATGGTCCCGCTCGGCTTCTGGCGTGACTACCGGCGGTTCGTGCGGGGCATCAATCCCGAGGCGTACCTGGTGGGGGAGGTCTGGTTCGAGGACTGGCCCCGCATGTACGACCCCGCGCCCTGGCTGCAGGGAGACGTCTTCGACGCGGTGATGCACTACCGCTGGTTCGCCCCGACGCGCAGCTACCTGGCGCAGGCCGAGCCGGCACTGACCCCTTCCGGGTACGCCCACGCGCTCGATTCGATCGCCCGCGGGATCCCGCCGGCGCACTACCGCACCATGATGAACCTGACCGCGAGCCACGATACGCCGCGGTTCGCGACCTCGATCTACAATCCCGGCATCTTCAAGTACGGCGTCACCCCGCGTGAGAACCCGGCCTACCGGTTGGGGCGCCCCGACGCCCGGACGCGGCTGATCCAGCGTCAGGTCCTGGTGCAGCAGTTCACCTGGACCGGCGCGCCACATATCTGGAATGGTGACGAAGCGGGCATGTGGGGAGCTGACGACCCGGACGAGCGGAAGCCGGTGGTCTGGAGTGATCTCACCTACGAGGACGAGGTCGCCGATCCGTTCGGCCGGCCCCGTCACCGGGACCCGGTCGCGGTGGACACGGCGCTCCTGCGCACCTATCGGGAGCTGATCGCGCTGCGGAAGGCGCATCTCCGGCTGTGGGTAGACGGCACCACGGGGTGGCTGGTCACCGACGATGCGCATAACGTGCTGGCCTACGAACGGGCCCTGGGCGGGGAGCAGGCGATCGTGGCGTTCAATGCCTCGGAGCAGTCCGTGGATCTGGCGGTCCCGGCGAGCGGGAGCTTCCGCGCCCTCTGGCCGGTGGAGGGTCAGGCCGTGACGTCGGGCGACAGCCTCCGGGTGCAGCTGCCGGCACACGGGGCGGGGGTGTGGCTGCGGGAGTAGGAGGGGCAGGGTGGGATCACCACGGAGACACGGAGGGCACGGAGAGACGTGACTGGCTTCATGCCCTTCGTGTCTCCGTGGTGACATCTCACGACGGAGGCACGGAGACGTCTACAGGAGGACCCTCCGGACGCCGCGGACCAGCTGCTCCACGTGGAAGTTGACCAGGAGCCCCGCCGACAACCCCTTGAGCCGCAGGTAGGTGATCAGCTGGGCGGTGTGGATCGGCAGCAGCCGCTCGACCGCCTTGACCTCCACCAGCAGCCGCCCGCCGACCACCAGGTCGATCACGTAGCA
This sequence comes from Gemmatimonadales bacterium, assembly GCA_044221045.1. Classification (GTDB taxonomy): domain Bacteria; phylum Gemmatimonadota; class Gemmatimonadetes; order Gemmatimonadales; family GWC2-71-9; genus JADJOM01. Next base: position 39,383 of record JBGAPX010000004.1, on the reverse strand, counting down.
CTTGGCGAGCCGCTCGCCCTTGTACTCGAGCGGCAGGACGACTTCGCGTTCGTAGGAAATGCCTCGCAATTCCAGCTCACGGCCAAGGCAGGCCTGGTAGCTGGACTCCAGCAGCCCCGGCCCCAGGTGACGGTGCACCTCGATGGCGGCACCGATGGTCGCCTGGCTCAGCTGGTTGGTGTCGTGCTCGACCAGGCTCACGGGCCTCCCCGGCTCGACCCCATGGTAGCATCGGCCGGCGGGTTCGTGGGAGCCTTCCGACGCACGACGGGCCCGTTGAACGCTGCCCCAGGGCCCGCGTCTATTGGGAGAGCAGGGCGAGCCGGCCGGGTGTCGTGAGGGTCACGGTGCCTCCGGTCACCAGGGCCTGCTGCCCGGAGTACGCATCGGTCAGGGTGGTCCCGTCCGCGAAGAGCCCGAACAGCGGGATGGTCTTCCGGCCCGCGGGCTGGTCCAGCGCCACCACCACCCGGTCGGGGCCCAGGACTCGGCTGAAGATGAGCGGCGAGGCCTGGAGCGTCTGGTGCGCGCCCGCACCGACCGCAGGGTGGGCTCGGCGGAACCGGCCCAGCCGGCGCCAGTGTTCGAGGGTGGCGGCGGTGCTTCCGCCGCGGGCGAGGTCGGGCCAGTTCATCGGCGAGCGCAGGTTGGCGTCGCCATTGGCGCCGGGCACCTGCAGCGGCCGCGCCAGTTCGTCGCCGTAGTAGATCTGCGCGCCGCCCGGGGCCAGGAGCAGCCGCGTGCCGGCGCCGAGCGGGTCCTGCCGCGCCGGGTCATAGGGCCCGCCGTCATCGTGCGAACTCACGTAGTTGAGCAGGGCCACGCCGGCCAGCGCACCGTCCTGGAGCGCACCGGCATAGCGGCTGAACAGGGTATCCAGGGAGCCGTGCGCTTCCGCCTTGAACGCGAAGTTGATCAGCGCGTCGAAGCCGAAGGCGAAGTAGTCCACCTTCCGGTCACCGAAGTCGTAGTCCCGCCCTCCGCCGGGTCCGTAGCCGTACACCTCGCCCACCATGTAGAAGGGCAGGCTGTCGAGGACCTCCGTGGGGTGGGCCCGCTTCCAGTCCTCGTACGCCAGCGAGGCCTCGCGCTTGAGCTCCGCGCTCACCGCCTCCCCGAAGTGCTTGGCGGTGTCGAGACGGTAGCCGTCGAAGCCGTACTCCCGCACCCAGTCGGTGAGCCACTTGATCAGGTAGTACCGCGGCGCGCGGGGATACCCGGTCCGGCGGAAGAACGCGTCGAGGCTCGCCTCCTCCGTGCTGAGGCGGCCCTCGCCGCGCCACTTCTCCACCAGGGCAGGCGGCAGGGCCACTGCGGAGTCGCGGTCGGTGCGGATGTCGGGAAGCGTGGGGACCAGGGTGCAGTCCGTGGTGCTGGCGTAGCTGTCGTACCGGCACTGCGGCTCGGTGCGGACCCAGTCGGCGGGCCATGCGGGATCCTGCGGCGTGACCGGGCCGGGATGGTTGATCACCGCATCCATCAGGACCCGGAGCCCATGCCGGTGGGCGGCGTCGACCATGGCCTTGAGCTCGTCCCTGGTGCCGAGGGCCGGATCGACGGCGGTCCAGTCACGGGCCCAGTAGCCGTGGTAGCCGTAGGTCTTGCCCGTGCCCTCGTCAACGCTGCCGTGAATCTGTTCCACGAAGGGTGTGAGCCACAGGGCGGTCACCCCCAGGCTGTCGAAATAGCCCGACTCGATGCGCTGCCGCACCCCGGCAAGGTCACCGCCCTCGAAGTTGCGGTAGAGCGCCCCGTCGTGCGCGCGCCCCAGCGCATGGTCGTTGGCGGTGTCGCCGTTGGCGAAGCGATCGGTGAGCAGGAAGTAGATGGTGGCGCCGTTCCAGTACCGGGCGGCCGCCGGAGTGGTGGCCGCGACGGTGCGTGCCCCCTCGGCGCCGGATGGGGCGGGGCGCTGGCAGGCAGCGGCGAGCGCCGCCCCCGCCGCGATCAGACCGAGGGAGGAAAGCCGGGGTGCCATGGGGTCGCCGTGGTGTCGTCCCGGTCCTCGACCCGGAGGGTGAGCAGGGCGGCAAGGAGGAGGGAACCCCCGCCGATGGCGAGGGCATAGATGGCCTCGCCGCCGAAGAACCGCTGCACGAAGAAGCCCAGGATCGCGGCCGCCACGATCTGGGGGATCACGATGAAGAAATTGAAGACGCCCATGTAGTAGCCCATCTTCGACGGCGGCAGCGAGCCGGTCAGGATGGCGTAGGGCATGGCCAGGATGCTGGCCCACGCGATCCCCACCCCGACCATCGAGCCGAGCAGCAGGCGCGGGTCCGAGAGCACCAGGATCGAGAGGAGGCCCAGGGCGCCGCAGCAGAGGCAGATGGCGTGCGCCACCTTGCGGCTGGTGCGCCGGGCCAGCACCGGGATCGCGAAGGCCACGATGGCGGCCACGCCGTTGTACGCGCCGAACCCGACCCCCACCCAGTTGGCGCCCTCGTTGTAGCGGGCCGAGGTGGCGTCGGTGGCCCCGTAGAGGTGGGCAGTGACCGCCGGGGTGGTGTAGATCCACATCGCGAACAGCGCGAACCACGAGAAGAACTGCACCAGCGCCAGCTGCTTCATGGTGCGCGGCATGTCGCCGAAGTCATTCAGGATGGTGACGAATCCGTTGTCGTAGTGGCCGCCCTTCTGCATCATCCCGCTCACGATGAGCAGCATGCCCACCACCGCCACGCCGCCGGACAGGATCATCACCTGGTAGGCCGCGGCGCGGGCCAGCCAGGCGCTGGCCAGTGCGCCGACCACGATGAGGATCGCGCCCAGCTGCACCTGCCGGCCGCCGAGGGCCGCGTAGGCCGCGGGGGTGCGCGCTTCACGGCCGCTGACCTCGCGCACCTGGTTCTCCGCGAAGGCGGCCATCTCCTCGGGGGAATACTCCCGCGAGCGGAGGACGGTCCACAGCACCGCCGCGAAGAACACCGCCGCGCCGAAGATGAACGAGAGCCGGACCGAGTCGGGAATCACGTGGGGCGGCGCCTCGTTGCTCACCCCGAACCAGGTGGTGAGCACCCACGGCAGGACCGAAGCCGCCACCGCGCCGGTGCCGATCAGGAAGCTCTGCATCGCGAAGCCGGTGGTGCGCTGCTCCGAGGGCAGGTTGTCGCCCACGAAGGCGCGGAACGGTTCCATCGAGATGTTGATCGAGGCATCCATGATCCACAGCATCCCGGCCGCCACCCAGAGCGTGGGGGAATTCGGCATGGCCAGCAGGGCCAGCGAGGCGAGGATCGCACCGCCAAGGAAGTACGGCCGCCGCCGGCCCAGGCGGTTCCAGGTGCGGTCGCTGAAATAGCCCACGATCGGCTGGATCAGGAGCCCCGTGACCGGCGCGGCGATCCAGAGGATGGGGATGTCCTCGACCTTGGCGCCCAGGGTCTCGAAGATCCGGCTCACGTTGGCGTTCTGCAGCGCGAAGCCGATCTGGATGCCGAGGAAGCCGAAGCTCATGTTCCAGATTTCCCAGAACGAGAGCCGCGGCTTGGTCCGGACGGCGGACCCGGCGGCGGATGCGGTGGCGGCGTGGGATGCCATGGGCGTGCGTAGCCTCAGGGGTGATCGGACACGGGGCCGCCGGGCGCGGCCTGCCGGGCTTGCTGCAGGTGCTCGAGGAGGACGGCCACCTGGGGATCCTGGAACGCGTCGTCGAGCAGGCGGCTCATCGGGCGCTGCCAGTTGGGGCGGAGCGTGGATGGGGTGCCCGGCAGGTTCACGGCCACCCCCTCCAGCCAGAGGTCCTCGAGCCAGGGGACGACCAGGGGGCTGCCGGAGCGGCCCAGCCATTCGAGCAGGGCCAGCAGGAACCGGGGACGGTCCTCCACCGGGACCCCGAGGTGCGCCGCAAGCCAGCCCATCGCCTGCAGCCGCTCCTGGATCGCGGCCGGCGCGCCCGACTCGGCCAGCAGCCCGTAGCGCACCCGGTCGGCGATGTCATGGCCCGCCAGCCAGCCGGCGAAGGTCGGCGTGTCGTGCGTGCCGATGAGCGCCATGTCGGCGGCGGTGGGCGGTGCCACGTCCGGGCCCGCGGACGCCTGGAACATGGCCAGGTACATGCCCCAGATCCGGTGCCGCGGCAGCGCCTCGAAGATCTCCTTGGGTACGGTGCCGAGGTTCTCGCCGACAACCTCGCAGCGGTGCCGGTTCGACTCGAGGGCCAGGATGGCGAACAACTCCTCCGCCGGGTACGAGACATAGGTACCGTCGTGCAGCCCGAAACCGTGGGGAATCCAGTACAGCCGGGTCCAGGCCATGATGTGGTCCACCCGGAGCACGCCGGCCAGGCTCGCCTGGTGCGCGATCGAGCCGGCCAGGTAGGCATGGCCCTCCCGCCGCGAGGCCTCGGGGAGCACGGGGCTGAAGCCCCAGTCCTGGCCACTGGGGAAGCCGCCATCGGGCGGCGCGCCCACCGACATCCCGCCGGCAAACAGCGCCTGCCGCGACCAGGGGTCGTAGCCGTCGGGGTGGCCGCCCACCGCGAGGTCCAGTCCCAGGCGGAAGCCGTCCCGGTCGAGCCGCTGGCGCAGCGCGCGCAGCTGGCCGCGCACCGCGTGCTGGGCCACGAGGTGGAACCGCTCCTCGTCCGGGTCCACCTGGTCCGGTGCGAGGGTGCCGGCCCGCGCCGCCGCCGGCCAGTCGCGCCAGTTGCGGCCCAGGCGCGCCTGCGCCCCGCGGAACCGGGCGTAGCGCACCAGTTCTTCGTCCAGCGCCTCGGGCGCCGGCAGGGGCGCCCCCGCGAGCGCGGCCCGTACCTCGGCATCGGCGCGGGTCACGTCGAGCATGGCCGGCGCCTCGGTGGGCCGGTGCGCCTCGCTCAGGTCGAGGATCAACTCGGACCAGAAGAGGCGGCTCACCGGGGAATAGGGACTGCACTCGGGCCACTGCGTGTTGAAGGTCGGGAGCAGCGGCAGCACGGTGACGAGGTCGCCACCCTGGCCCTGGATCCAGCGGCACACCGACTCGAGGTCGCGCAGGTCCCCCACCGAGCGGCTGCGGGCCGAGCGGAGCGCGGCCAGGTGGGTGCCAATCCCCCAGCTGTGCCGCGCCCCGGGCCGCCGCCACGCATGGACCGGCGAGGCAATGACCGTGGTGCTCACCTGCTGCCCGGCCGTGTCGACCGTGAGCCGGTGATACCCCGCCGGCAGCGGCCCCTTGGGCCGCAGCCACCGGTCGAACTCCTCCAGCTCCGCGCGCTGGCCGTCCTCGAGGCGCAACTCGAAGCTGAGCGGCCCCGAGCCTCCCACGCGGAAGGGCGCCAGGGTGCCGTCCCAGGCCACCAGGACCGGCGGGACCAGCTCGGCCCGGCGGTGGGCGCGTACCGCGCGGAGGGCATCCGCCGCGTCGCTCGGGGAGGTGACGGGCGCCCCGACCGCGGCGCAGACCCGCACCAGCGTCTCGGGGGCCACGGTCACCCGGCGGCCCAGCCCATCGGTGTAGCGGGTGGCGACCCCCATCACGCGCGCCAGCGCGCGCAGGGGCGTGAGTTCCTTGGTGCGGGTGGTCATCGGGCGGGTCGGATCCGGATGGCCTGGCCGCCGCCAGGGGCCAGCGCGACGCGCAGGCGGGTGGCGCTGGTCACGGCGCGGCGGGTGATGGCGACGGGCAGCGGGTTGTCGCGCCAGTCGGCGCCGGGGCCGTCGGCGTAGATCTCCGCGATGTAGCGGCGCCCGGGGGGCAGGAACGTGAGCGGCAGGTCGAGGGTGCGCGGCTGCTCGTCGGTGATGGCGCCGAGGAACCAGGTCTGGCCCCCGCGCTCCCGGCGGGCCACCGCCACGTAGTCGCCGATGCGGCCGTCGAGCACCCGGGTGGTGTCCCAGTCCACCGCCACGTCGCGGATGAACTGGAAGGCCGGCTGCCGTTCGTAGTTTTCCGGCAGGTCGGCCGCCATCTGCAGCGGCGAGTAGAGCACCACGTACAGCGCCAGCTGCTTGGCCAGGGTGGTGCGCACCCGCGGCTCGCCGGCGGCGCGGGGGCGGCCGGTGCCGCGCTCGATCAGCAGGTCGAACACGCCCGGGGTGTAGTCCATCGGCCCGGCCAGCAGCCGGGTGAAGAACAGGATGGTCTCGTGCTCCGGCGGGTTGCCGCCGTCGCCGCTCCAGGCGTTGTACTCCTGGCCGCGGGCGCCCTCGCGGGTCATCATGTTGGGCCAGGTGCGCCGCTCGCCGGTGTCGTGCAGCGGCTCGTGCACATCGACCATGATGCCGTGTGCCGCGGCGGCCTCGATCACGCGGCGGTGGTGCTGCACCGCCACCTGCGACCAGTGATCGTGCCCGCCGTCGATGGTGTCGGTGACGTACCCGGTCTTGATCGCGTCGAGGCCGAGCGACTGGTACAGGGTGAACGCGCTGTCGAGCTGCCGCTCGTAGTTGCGGATGCCGCCCGAGGTCTCGTTGTGGACGATGAGCCGCACGCCCCGGGAGCGGGCATAGGCCGCGAGGCCGGGCAGGTCGTAGTCGGGGTACGCCTGGGTAAACGAGAAGGCGTTGCGGTTGCGGATCCAGTCGCCGTCCCAGCCGGTGTTCCACCCTTCCACCAGCACGCCGCCGAAGCCGTTGGCCGCCGCGAAGTCGATGTACCGCCGGGTGTTCTCGGTCGTGGCGCCGTGCGTGGGGCCGGAGCTCCAGGTCATGGTGCCGATGTGCATCCCCCACCAGATGCCCACGTACTTCATCGGGTGGATCCAGCCGGTGTTCGCGATGGCGCTCGGCGGGTTGAGCTTGAGGCCGAGCAGCGCGGGGGAAAGCTCGGTGACGCGGTCGGCGAGCTGCATCGTGCGCCACGGGGTGATGAGCGGGGCCTCCCCGCGGGCCAGGATGCCGTCGGCCATGGGGGCGAGGTCGGCCTGCAGGGTCCGGCACTCGATGCACCCGCCCTTGAGGTTCATCCGGGGGTAGTCGACCAGGTTGGCCTCGTGCAGCACCATGAAGGTGCGACCGTCCTGTGACTCCATGGTGAGCGGCGTCTGCACCCGCTGCAGCAGGCTCACCGGCCCCGCGCTGTAGAGCATCTCGGAGCGGTCCATCCGCGGCCGGTCGGAGGGGATGAACCAGGCCCGCGGGTTCTCCACGAAGGCGAACTGGGTCAGTTCCTCGGTCAGGGCGTAGCGCCCGAAGCCCGGCTGCTCCGGGACCTCGTAGCGGAACCCGATGCCGTCGTCGAAGGCGCGCACCCGGAGCACCAGCCGCCGGCAGCCGGGCCCGGCGTTCTCCTGCCCCCGGATGACGACGCAGTCCTCCTCCGCCCCGACCGCGAGTTCGTTGTACTGCTCCCGCACCCGGGCGACCTCGCCCCAGGGCTGGGTCCACCAGGCGTCGTGGGCGCTGCGGGTGGTGTCGCGGATCGCCCAGCCCGAGTCCATCGGCGCCTGCCCCTCGAAGCGGAGGCCGAGGCGCGAGGGACCGATCAGCGGGCGGCCGTCGCGGTCCAGCCGCCAGGTGAGGCGGTCCTCGAGGACCTCGAGGGTCACCCGGGTGCGCCCGTCGGGGGACGCCACGGAGACCTGGGACGCCAGCGGCGCGGCCGCGAGGGCCACCGCGGCGAGGGCGGTCAGGGGAAGTCGTGAGGGACGGCGCATGGGGCTGGTGGCGTTAAGGTACGGTTCGTCGGGCCGGTCGGCCAGCGGACCTTGCGCCCGGGGGGCGCGGCGTGAAACATACGGCGGGCGTCGCGGTCCTCCCGGGCGGCTGGACCGGGGAGCGCCGCCCGGCGGCCTCCCACTCACCCAGCCCGCACCCCGGAAGCCCCCATCGTGTCCCAGATCCAGCTCGGCGGGATCGACTACGCCATCCTGATCGTCTACTTCGCCTTCGTCCTGGGCATCGGGTTCGTGCTCCGGCGCCACGTGAAGAGCAGCGAGGACTTCTTCCTCTCGGGACGGTCCATCCCCACCTGGATCGCCGGCCTCGCCTTCCTCTCGGCCAACCTCGGCGCCCAGGAGGTCATCGGGATGGCCGCGTCGGGGGCCAAGTACGGGATGATGACGAGCCACTTCTACTGGGTCGGCGCCATTCCCGCGATGGTCTTCGTCGGCATCTTCATGATGCCCTTCTACTACGGCAGCCGCGCGCGCTCGGTGCCCGAGTACCTGCGGCTCCGCTTCGACGAGAAGACCCGCGGCTTCAACGCCATCACCTTCGCCGTGATGACGGTGCTCTCCAGCGGCATCTCGATGTACGCGCTCGCCAAGCTGCTCGAGCTGGTCCTGGGCTGGAATTTCCACGCCAGCGTGATCCTCTCCGCGGTCATCGTGCTGGTCTACATCTTCTTCGGCGGCCTCACCTCGGCGATCTACAACGAGGTGCTGCAGTTCTTCCTGATCGTCCTGGGCTTCCTGCCCCTCGTCCTCCTTGGCCTCAAGGACGTGGGCGGCTGGGCCGGCCTCACTGCCCAGCTCGAGCCGGTGGCCACCGGGGCCGGCTACGCCGCCGGGGCCTGGTCCGACAGCTGGCGCCACCTGGGCTCCGCCGACGCCAACCCGATGGGCGTCGAGTGGTTCGGGATGGCCATGGGCCTCGGCTTCGTGCTCTCGTTCGGCTACTGGTGCACCGACTTCCTGGTGGTGCAGCGCGCCATGGCCGCCGAGTCGATGCTCGCCGCCCGCCGCACCCCGCTGCTCGCCGCCATTCCCAAGATGCTCTTCCCCATGCTCGTCATCGTGCCGGGGATGATCGCCATCGCGCTCCACCAGGGGCGGGGCGGCCTCCTGCCCCTCGGCGCCGACGGCAACCCCAACTACAACCTGGCCATGCCGGTGCTGCTGGCGCACTACCTGCCGTCGGGCCTGCTGGGCCTCGGGCTCACCGCCCTCATGGCCTCGTTCATGTCCGGGATGGCGGGCAACGTCACCGCCTTCAACGCGGTGTGGACCTACGACATCTACCAGTCGTACATCCGGCCCCACCAGACCGACCGGCACTACCTCCGGATGGGGCACGCGGCCACCGTCTTCGGCATCGCGCTGAGCGTCGGCGCGGCCTACGCCACCACCCGCTTCAACAACATCATGGACATGCTGCAGCTGGTGTTCGCCTTCGTGAACGCCCCGCTGTTCGCCACCTTCCTGCTCGGCATGTTCTGGCGCCGTACCACCGGCCACGGCGCCTTCTACGGCCTGCTGCTCGGCACCCTGGCCGCCGCGGCCCACCACGGGCTCACCCTGCCGCACGGCGCGGTGGCCGGCCTCAAGGGCGGGTTCCTGGGCGCGGTGCTGCACACCTACCCGAGCGAGATGGCCCAAAACTTCTGGACCGCCATCATGGCGTGGAGCGCCTGCTTCCTCGCCACGATCGGGATCTCGCTCGCCACCCCGCGCCTCAAGACTGACGACGAGCTCCGCGGCCTGGTCTACGCCCTCACCCCGCGCCAGTCCGACCACGGGCTCACCTGGTTCCAGCGGCCGGCCACGCTCGGCGCCGTGGTCCTGGGCCTCACGCTGGTCCTCAACATCATCTTCTGGTAATCACGCCATGCAACTCGACCTGCGCCTGCCCATGGGGCTGATGTTCACGATCTTCGGCGTGCTGCTCGCCGGCTTCGGGATCGTCTCCGGTCCGGAGATCTACGCCCGGTCGCTGGGCATCAACGTGAACCTCTGGTGGGGGCTCGCGCTGCTCGGCTTCGGACTGCTCATGCTCATGCTGGCGTTCCGGGCCGCCCGCGCCGGGGCGCCCACGCCGGAACGCTGAAGGCCCGTCTTCCCGGAGGAATCCATGCGTGCCCGACCGCTCCTCATCCTGGCCCTGGTCCTGGCCTCCGCGTGCGGTGGTGGCAACGCCGGCGCGGCTCCCGGCACCCCGGCCCCGGTGCCCACGGCCGTCGACGTGACGAGCAATCACGCCGTCCCGGTGGACGTCTACGTCACCGGCCACGGCATCAACCGCCGCCTGGGCACGGTGCACCCCGGCATGGCCAGTCACTTCGTGATCCCGCAGGCCGCACTGGTCAACGGCGGTGTCCTCGAGATCGAGGTCCGGTCCGCCGCGGGGCCGGTGTTCCGCAGCGGGGACTTGCTCCTCTCCCCCGGGGCCCTGGTGGAGCTGGTGGTGGCGGCGCGCATCTTCGCCAGCACGGCGAACGTCCGCGCGCCCTGAGTCAGCGCGCCGACGGGCTCCCGAACTCGAGCCGCACCCACTCCACCTCCACCCCGTACCCCTCCGGCGCCACCGCCGTCCCCTCATCGCGCCGGAGCGAGAGCTGCAGCCGCTCCAGCTGCTCCAGCCGCGGCCGATCTCCGGGGCCGCCCCGCCCGGCGGCCGGACCCACCCAGTAGTTCCACTCCCCCGGGAAGCCCTGCGGCAGCAGCACCCCGCGCCCCGCCTCGAGGCGCGTGAGGGCGACTTCCAGGTCGGCCCACGCGCTATCGAGCGGTACCGCGGTGCTCCAGCTGGTGCCATCCGCTTCCATCAGGGTGAGGTGCACCGACTGCCCGGGGCCGAGGCCGCGACCCCGCAGGCGCAGGCGGGTGGCGCCGGCAATCGCCTCCCGCCGGGCCCCCACCCGGTCGGCGATGACCAGGGAGGCGGTGTAGTCGGCCGGGCTCCAGCCCTGCGCGTCCACCGGGAGGGGCAGGTGGAAGGCCGGGGCGGAGGTGAGCGGCGAGAGCGTCACCTGAAACCGCCCGCTGCGCCCTGCATCGCCGATGCGGGTGAAGGCAAGCCGTCCCATGTCGGTGGCGGGATCGAAGAGCGTGAGCGGGGTCGCCGGGTCCACCACCGGCAGGGGCCACGAGCCCTCGGTGCCGAAGTTCCAGTCCCACGGCTGCGCTGCCCGGCCGCCAGGGAAGGTGGTCGGGGCCCCGTCCCGGTACAGCGTGATCACGTACTCGTAGGGCCCCGCGCGCAGGTCCGCTCCCGGCACCGTGGCGGCGTACTCGTAGCCCCCGGCGGGCCGCAGGGGATAGGCGTGGTACCAGTCCCCCGCGGTGCGCCGCAGGAAGAGCCGCGCCGAATCCGGCGGCGTCTGGTCCACCACGCGGGCGCGCAGCACCGCGTCGCGGCCGGCCACCAGCGCCGCCGGCGCGAGGGGCGTCACCACCGTGGACAGCGTGTCCTCGGGCGGGGCGTGGTACTCGGCCATGCCCACCTGGCCCAGGTGCGTCGGGAGCGTGGCGACATCCACCGGTCCCGACGCGCTGAGGAGGTACACTCCCGGCGTCACGACGAACCGGCCCGCCGTGGCCCGCGTCAGGCCGGCATTGCCCGCCGTCACCGGCTGCACCGAGAAGTCGGGTCCGAGGTCCGTCAGCTGCACGGTCATCGGCCAGGGGCGGCGTATCGCCCGGGTGACCACCTTGTCGGCGCGGGGCAGCTCGAACGGGTCCCGCACCGGAACCGCGTCCGGGTACACCTCCAGGCGCCACAGGCCGGCTCGCACCCGGTCCAGGAAGTAGATCCCCTCGCCGCCGTAGGCCACCGTTGGTGACGAGCCGTACCCCGCGATCCGGCGCAGGGCCGCAGGGTCGGGCGGCGTGGAGCGGGTGGAGCCGGCGTAAAGGAAGGCGTCAGCCGACACCAGCTCGCCCAGGTTCTCCTCCGCCGAGACGTGGAAGTCCCCGAACCGCGTGTTGCCGGGGTACGGCCCGTAGTCCTTCCCGCGGGGCAGCCGCTTCATCGCCTCGGCGGCCACGATGGCGCTCATCGCCTTCCGCGGGGTATAGGCCAGGCTCAGGTAGTGCGTCTGCCAGCCAAGATTGCGCGAGGCCGTCCGCTGCATGTCGTACGCGAACATCGCCGCGAACTGCGCCCCCACCGCGCGGAAGGTGCGCGCCATCGCGGGGTACATCGTGCCGGTGCGGAGGTCGGGGCTGTCGAACTCGTAGACGATCCGCGGCAGCCGCGCGAGCTCCGGGCGGCGCATGTCGGGGAAGTCGTCCACAGCGCGCAGGAAGTTGCCCGGCAGCTCGTATCCGGCACTCAGGGCCGACGGGTACCAGCCGAAGGTGATGCCCTGCGCCTTCGAGCGCCGGATCGCCTCGCCGATCCGGAAGTCCTGGCTCACGTTGTAGAAGATCGGCGTGCGGCACCCGGTCGAGCGGACGGCGTCCGTCAGCGTGTTGATGTAGCGGACGGAACCCGCGAGGTCCTCCGGATGGTGCACCGGCTCGTTCACCAGCTCCAGGAAGAGGATCGCCGGCTCGTCCTTGAGGGCCACGCCAGTGTAGGGGTTCACGTGGGTGAGGATCTGCCGCAGGTACGTCACCTGCGCCGCGATCGCCGCCGGGTCGGTCCCCATCCGTTCCCGCGGGTAGCGCCGGCCGAAGCCGGGGGCGGTGGTGTCGGACAGGGCGTCGGGCCACTTGGCGTTGTAGAGCTGGATGGGGCTCAACAGCATGTAGATGCCGCGCGCGCGGGCCCGGGCAATCAGCCAGTCGAGCAGGTCGAGGTGATCAGTGGCGAGCAGGTTGCCCAGGCTGTCGGCCGATTCCCAGTCGCCCCAGAACGTCAGCCGGAGCCCGTCCCATCCCATCCGGGCAAACTGCGCCATGTCCTCGTCGATCATCGCCTTGCGGTCGCCGCCGACCAGCCCGGCCGCACGGTAGTCGCTGGCGGTGTGGATCACGTAGTTGGCGCCGAACAGCGCAACCTCCGAGCGGTCGTCCGTCCAGCGCATCACCCCGGCGCGGTCGATGTACGCCGACCGGGTGGCGGGCCGCTGGGCCTGGACCTGGGCCGGCAGCGACAGCGCCGCGGCGAAGAGCATCGCCCGGCCGGCCGTCAGGCGGGCGGCACGCTGCGGCCGGCTCATCGGCGCGTCACGGCCGGGATGGTCGGTGGAGCCGCGCCACGGGCCACGGGCAGCGTCAGGGTGGCGGGAGCGAGCCCATCGGCCGTCGCGGTCAGCGTCAGCGTGCCGGGGCCTGCCGCGCGGATGACCGCCAGCCCGCGCCCGTGGAACACCCGCCGCCGGTCGCCGCCATACGGGGTGAGGTCCTGCAGGTCGGCGTTGTCGAGCGTCACGAGCTCGCCGCCGCGCACCGCCACCCGAACTTCCTGGCTCGCGCCGGGCACCACCACGCCCGCCGCGTCCACCACCTCCACCCGCGCCAGCAGCACGTCCCCCGGCGCGGTGGAAAGGGTGTCCCGCGCCGCCTGGAGCCGCAGCGCCGCCGCCGGTCCCGCCGTGCGGACCTCGGCCTCGCAGGCGGCGGTGCCATCGCGCCGCTTGCCCACCGCCCGCAGCACCCCGGGCTCGTAGGGCACGTCCCAGCGGAAATGCAGGTCGGTCGTGGTCGGATGCACCCGGGGCTCGGCGTAGGTGTTCCATCCCCCGGCGGTGCCCGGCGCTGGAAACTCCTTGCGCTGCTCGCCAAGGGAACGCCCGTTGAGGAACAGCTCCACGATGTTGCAGTTGGAGTAGGCCAGCACCGGGATCACCTGGCCCTCGCGTCCCGGCCAGTTCCAGTGCGGGAAGAGCCGCAGCACCGGCTCCGCGCGCCACAGGCTCTGGTACAGGTAGTAGATGTCCTTCGGCTGGCCCGTGAGGTCCATCGCCCCGGAGGGAAACCCCTTGAAGGGCCAGGTGCTCTCGCCCAGGTAGTCGATCCCGGTCCACATGAAGTTGCCGCTGAAGTAGTCGTGCAGCGTGACCCACTTCCACAGCCGCTCGGCGGTGATCATGCCCGAGGTGTAGTTGGGACGCACCACCGCCGGATCGTCGCCCAGCGAGTACTGCTCGTCGAACGACTGGAAGATCGTCCCGCTCTCGGTGCCGATCATCTTCCAGTCCGGGTGGTCGTGGCGGTCCGGCTCGGCGTAGAGCTCGCGCCGCTCCCGCCACCGGTCCACGTAGTTGTAGCCCACGATGTCGAGGGCCTCGAGGAAGGGCAGCGTGGCGGGCCGGCCGTCGGCGGCGATGTTGTCGTTCCCCGTGGTCACCGGCCGGGTCGGGTCCTCGCGATGGAACAGGTCGAGCAGCCGCTGCAGCACCGCCACGCCCTCGGGCGCGGTCTGTTCCCCGATCTCGTTCCCCGCGCTCCACAGCACGATCGACGGATGGTTCCGGTCCCGGCGCACGAAGTCCGTGACGTCGCGCTCCGACCACTCCGCGAAATAGCGATGGTAGCCCTCCGGCACCTTCCCCATGGTCCACTCGTCGAACGCCTCGGCCATGACCAGGAAGCCCAGCCGGTCGCACAGGTCCAGGAACTCCGGCGCGGGCGGGTTGTGGCTGGTGCGGATGGCGTTGGCACCCATGGCCTTGAGCGCGGTGAGCCGCTCCAGCCACACCCGTTCCGGCACCGCCGCGCCGAGCCCGCCGGCGTCGTGATGCAGGTTGACGCCGCGGAGCTTCACCGGCCGGCCATTCAGCAGGAAGCCGCGGTCGGCGTCCCACGCGGTGGACCGGATGCCGAACGGGGTGTCCGCGAGGTCATGGGTGACGGCGCGTGTGCCCCCATCCGAGATGACCGACCTCAGCGTGTACAGGTGCGGTGACTCGACCGACCAGAGCCGTGGCGCGTCAAGCGTCAGCGTCTGCTCCAGTTCGATCTTCGACCCCGCGCCGATGTCGAACGGCGTCTCCACCCGGGTCAGCAGCCCCCCACCGGGCTCGACCACGGCCGTTTCCAGTACACCCCGGCGCGGCGCCGGGCCGTCGTTCTCGATCCGGGTCCGCACCGCGATCTCGGCCCGTGCCGAGTCAGCGCGAGGGGTGGTCACGAAGGTGCCCCAGTGGCCCAGGTGCAGCGGGGTCATGGTGCGGAGCCAGACATGGCGGTAGATCCCGCTGCCCGTGTACCAGCGGGAGTTGGGCTCGGCGGCGTTGTCCACCCGGACCGCCACGACGTTGTCCCCGGGCCGGAGCTGGCGGGTGATGTCATACGCGAAGCTCGCGTACCCGTACGGCCGCCGGCCCAGGTGCACCCCGTTGAGCCAGACGTCGCTGTTCATGTAGACGCCGTCGAACTCGAGCCAGACGGCGCCGGTCAGCGCGCCCTTCGGCAGCCGGAAGGTCTTGCGGTACCAGCCGGTCCCGTTCGGGAAGTACCCCACCCGGCCGCCGCCCGGGGCGTCCTCCCGCGGGGTGCCCTCGATGCTCCAGTCGTGCGGTACGTCGAGCTGGCGCCACGCGCGGTCGTCGAACCGGGGCTGCTCGGCCCCTGTGGGGTCGCCGCGGGTGAATCGCCACCCGGGGTCCATGGACCACCGCGTGCCCTGTCCCGCCACCGGCGGGGCCAGCAGCGCGGCACAGAGCAGCAGGAGCGGTGCGGGGCGCATCATCGGGGTCACCGTGCGCGGGCGGCGGGGAACAGCGATCACTGCAGCAGCAGCACGCCGTGCGCGGGCAGCGTCAGGCGGTCGCCGCGTTGGGTACGGCCGGTGAGCAGGTCCTTCCGCCCTCCGAGCTCGATCCCGGTCACGTGCACCCGCACCGCCCTGGGCCGCGGGTTTACCAGCACCACGATCCCGCCCCGCCGGTAGGCCATGACGTCGTGCGGCGAGTCGGTGCTGATCGGGACGAAATCGCCGCGGATGAGCGCGGGCTGGGTGCGGGTCAGCTCCAGGATTCGGCGGTAGAAGGCCCCCGCGCTGTCGGCCTGCGGCTGGTCCCACTGCACCAGCTCCCGCTCGAACAGCGGCAGCGCCTGGGGGCTCTCGACTTCCTGCCCGTTGTAGAGGAGCGGCCGGCCCGGCAGCAGCGTGATCGCGGCAAAGGCCGCACGGGCGCCGGCCCCCGCGCCGAAGATCGCCACCGGCGGCTTGTCCCACGCGGTCTCGTCGTGGTTCGTGGTGAAGCGCAGCCGCATCCCGCCGGGCGGCATCTGGCGCAGGTCGGCGACCTCGTCACGGATGAAGTCCGAGGCCGAACCGCCGCCCCAGACCTTCTTGAGCCGCTTGTACGCGTCCCAGCCGTAGGTGAGGTCAAAGCCGGCGCCGTGCAGCGCCAGGTCTCCCCATTCGGCCAGGAGCAGGATGGGGCGGGGCACCGCGGCGCGCAGCGCGGGCAGCGCCTCGCGCCAGTAGCCGATGGGGACGAACCCGGCGACATCCACCCGGAATCCGTCGATCCCGAACTCGGTGAGCCACCACTGCATCGCGGTGGTCATCTCGCGGCGCAGCGCCGGGTTGCCGAAGTCGAGCTGCGCCACGTCGGTCCAGTCGGTCAGCTTGCCGTCGGCGTCGCGGGGCACCATCGGCACCCCCTGCGCGTCACGGAAGTAGTAGTCGGGGTGGTCCGTCACCCAGGCATGGTCTGGCGAGGTGTGATCCGGCACCCAGTCGAGGATCAGCTTCATCCCCCGGGCGTGCACCGCCGCAACCAGCGCGCGGAAGTCGTCCGCGGTGCCGTAGGCGGGGTTGATGGCGCGGTAGTCGCGCGGCGCGTAGGGGGAGCCGAGCGTGCCCTTGCGGTTCTTTTCGCCGATGGGATGGATGGGCATCAGCCACACCACGTCGGCGCCCGCCGACTGGATCCGGTCGAGGCCCGCGATCACGCCGCGAAAGTCCCCCGAGGGCGAGAAGTCCTGGACGAAGACCTCGTAGAGGGCACTCCGACGCACCCACGACGTGTCGGGGGCCAGCGCCTGGGCCCCGAGGGGCCCCGCCATCGTCGCGAGGGCCACCACCCCCGCCACGAGAGAATCGTGCGTGCGCATCCTTGCCATCTCCTGAGCCGGTCGTTTGCGTGTCCGCTTCCCTCTTCCCTCGTCCCGCTGCCCTCGTCCCTCTTCCCTCTTCCGTCTTCCCTCTTCCCTCTTCCCTCTTCCCCGCTGTGAAGCCTCAGAGCTTCGTCCCCGTATCCACCGCCACCGCCCGCATCGGGGCCAGCAGCACCGGGGTTGCGCCGGTGGAATCCACCTGCAGCGAACCACCGACGCAGGCGGCACCGTTCCGCCCGCCGGTCAGGCGATCGCAGTACGTTCCCGGCGCCAGGCCGGTGGGAATCGTTACCTGCAGGCTGTCGGCCTCGCGGTTGATGGCCACGAAGCCCAGCGTCCCCCGCGCAAAGGCAATCGCGTTGGCGCCGTTGTCCCACCAGTGGGTCACGGGGGTGCCGGCCACGGCCCGTCGGAACGCCACCATGGTACGGATGGCGGGGTCGCGGTGCTCGCACACCCACTTGCCGATCGCCGCGGTCTCCAGGCTGCTCGCGCAGGTCACCGGCAGCGTCCAGCCGTTCGCGTCCGAGGGCGGTCCCATGCTGTTCCCGCCGGGACAGCTGAAGGCGAAGCTCGAGAGCACCAGCGGGTAGCCGTACGGCTCGGCCAGCATCCAGACGTTCGCCAGCCGGAAGACGTCGCCGTCGCGGTAGTCGAGCCCGCAGTTGTGCTGGGTGTCGTGGTTCTGCAGGAACACCAGCGCCTTGGCGCTCGGCATGATGCCCCAGGCCAGCTCGGAGAACTGGGAGCCCGCCGGCCCGGCCGGGTTGAGTTGGGAGACATGCTCGCCGTTCGTGCCCAGGAACTTGTTCCCCGTCCCGGTGAAGGTGAACTCGGTGATGTCGGCGGCCCCGCCCGAGGAATAGCCGATGCCGAAGTAGTCCCCCTCGCCGATCGCCTCGCCCGAGGCGCCGCTCACCTCGAGGTACACGTAGGGCAGCGGCCGGCCCTCGCCCTGCAGGGTCACGTTGACGGTGTCGAGGATGGCATCGAGGTCGGCTTGCTGGATGTGCTTGGCGGCATCGATCCGGTAGCCGGCGACGCCCAGGCGGGCCAGGGCCAGCAGGTAGTCGGCGATGGTCCGCCGCACCCCCGGCCGCTCGGTGGCCAGGTCCGGCAGCGAGAACAGCTCGCAGTCCTGCACGTTGGCCGCGCTCTGGTAGTTGTTCACCGTGCAGGGCGGGTGGAAATCGGCCGAGGTGTAGAGGCCGGGGTAGTCGTACTTGGTGTAGGCGGTGCCGTTGCTCCCCGTGCCGGGGCTCGGGAAGTTGGTCATGTGGTTGATGACCGCGTCCACGATGATGTCCACCCCCACGGTGTGGCAGCGGGTCACCATGTCGGTGAACTCGGCCTCGGTGCCGGAGCGGCTCCGCCCCAGGCTGTAGCTCACCGGCTGGTAGCGCTCGCTCCAGTCATGGCTGGGCACGATGCTGTGTTCCTGGGGGGGCGAGACCTGGACCGCCCGGAACCCCGCCGGGCCGAGCACGTTCTCGCACTCGGTGGCGATGTCGGCCCAGCGCCAGTCGAAGAGGTGCACCATCACGTCGCCGGTGGCCATGTGACCGCTGGCGCGCCAGGTGGCCGGCACGGTGGGGCGGGGGGGCGGCGGGTTGGGATTGCCGTGGGCGTCGGTCGGCCCATCCCCACAGGCCAGGAGCGCCAGGGCCAGCACTCCGGAACGGACGAATCGTGTAGCAGGGGTCATGGTGCGAGCCGGGGAGGGGGAAAGCCCCGCGGCTTCACCGCCGAAACGGCGAAGCCGCGGGTTGGTTCCACTGCGTTGCGGTTCGGGCCTAGTAGCCCGGGTTCTGCGTCAGGTTCGGGTTGGCCGACAGCTGGGAGGCCGGGATCGGGTACAGGTTCAGGTAGTCCGGCGTGGCGGCGCCGGCCTGGACGTTGCCCTTCCACGACCAGACATAGCCGTTGCCGGTGAACAGGCCGTAGCGGACGAGGTCGGTGCGGCGGTGGCCTTCCCACAGCAGCTCCCGGCCCCGCTCATCCAGGATGAACTGGAGGTCCATCTGGCCGAGGGTGATGTCGCCGCTGTTGTCGCCGTACGCGCGCTGCCGCAGGGCGTTGACGTAGCCCAGCGCCGTCCCGGTGTTGCCGCCGCCGCCGCGCAGCACCGCCTCGGCGTACATCAGGTAGGCATCACCCAGGCGGAACATCGGGAAGTCGGTGTCCGGGAAGGCCGCGTCCGAGCCCTGGCCGCCGGTCGACTTGATGTTCGTGAACTTGGGCGCCGGGATGCCATTGGCGAAGTTCGTGAGGTTCGCGATGGCGATCGACTGGGTCGTGGTGTCGTTGTAGATGAACGCGCCGCGCGGATCGTTCACCGAACGGTTGTACGCCTCGGGCTTGAGCCGCAGCCCCCACCAGCAGCCGTCCACGCCGTAGTCGGCCGGGTCCATCGCGTTGCCACAGGAGGCGTGGATCAGGAACGTGGTGCCCCCGTAGCTCTTGGTATGGATGCCGTCCTGGACGATCGGGAAGATCATCTCCGGCGACGTGTGGTTGTCCGCCTGGAACAGGTGCTCGTAGCTCGGGTCGAGCGAGAACGGCCCCGCAATCACGTTGTTGAGTTCGTTGATGGCCAGGTCGTAGTGCGGCGTCCCGGTGTAGACCTCGGCGTTCATGTAGACCTTGGCCAGGAGCATCGAGGCCGCTTCCTTCGTGGCGCGCCCGTAGGTCCCCGCGCCCGCCGACGGCAGGTCCGGCTGGATCGCGGTGAGCTCGCTCACGATGAAGTCATACACCTCGGTCCGGGTGTTCTGCTTCGGCGGCGTCGGGTTGTTCACCGTCACCACCGGGATCGGCCCGAACAGGTCCACCCCGTGCCAGTACGCCAGCGCCCGGAGGAAGCGCGCCTCGGCCCGGAACTGCTGGATCTGCGCCTTGAGGCCGGGGCTCACCCCGCGCTCCGACAGGACCCCATCGGTGGTCTGCCGCAGGAACTCGTTGGCCCACCCCACCTCCATGTAGATCCGGGCGAACATGGCGCCGAGGAAGTCGTTGCTGGAGCCCCAGACCTGGCCGTTGAACTCCTGCACGGCCCCGTCACCCCAGGCCAGCACCGCCTCGTCGCTCGAGAGCTCCTGGTGCTGCCAGTAGAGCCGCATGTACTGGGAGAAGCCCTCGTCGCTGATCGTCTGGATGTCCTTGTTGCCGGCCGGCCCCTGCTGGCCGGTGGTCGAGAACCCGGCGTAGATCTTGGCCAGGAAGGCCTGATAGGAGCCCGGATCCTTGAAGATCTGGTCCTCCGACACGGTACTCGACGGGGAGACCGTCGGATCGGTGCAGCCGCTGAGTCCCGCGCAGATGAGCGCGGCCCCGGCCAGCATCGAGCGATAGTTGCGATTCATGTCTCAATCCCTTGGTGAGTGTTCAGGGTTCCGGTCGGGTGCCTAGAAGCGGAGGCTCAGGCCACCACTGAAGGTGCGCGAGCGCGGATAGAGATTGTTGTCGATGCCATTGAGGCCCGCCGTCGGGTCCACCCCGCTGTAGCCGGTGATGGTGAAGGCGTTCTGCAGCGTGCCGTACACCCGCGCCGACTGGCCGCGGAGGTCGAAGCTGTACCCTACCGTGATGTTGTCCATCCGGAGGAACGACGCCTTCTCAATATAGTAATCCGAGAAGAGCTGCTGTGTCGTGAAATCGGTCTCCAGCACGGACGAGTGCAGGTTGTACGGCGAGCCGCGGGTCACCTCGGAGTAGGTGCCGAGGTTCGAGGCCACGTTGTTGTACACGTAGTTGCCCAGGTAGGCCCGCAGGGTGAAGCTCGCGTCGAACTTGCCGTAGGTCAGGTACGACGAGTGCCCCAGGATCCACTTCGGCGCCGGGTCGTGGAACGGCCGGCGGTCGTTCTGGTTCACCACGCCGTCGTTGTTGATGTCCTTGTACGACCCTTCCACCGGCTTGCCGTTCTGGTACAGCTGCTTGTACACGTAGAACGAGTTGATCGGCTCGCCCGGCCGCAGCACCTGGATGGTCTGGCCCACGCCGCCCGCGATGCCGCCGGTGAGAATCTGCTGCGCGGCGCCGCCGAACGGAGTGATGGTGAGCAGCTCGTTGCTGTTGTGCGCCGCGGTCACGTCCGCGGTCCAGCGCAGGCTGTTGCGGTTCTCGGCGCTCCCCTGCAGCACCTTGGCGCTCAGGGTGAACTCGAGGCCGCGGTTCCGCATGCTGCCGATGTTGGTGGTCACGAAGTCGCCCGGCACCGTGCCGGCCGCCGCCGGGACCGAGAAGATCAGGTCGGTGGTCTTCTTGTCGTACCAGTCCACCGTGCCGGTGAAGCGCTGGTTGCTGAACCCGAAGTCGAGGCCCAGGTTGAACGACCGGGTGGCCTCCCACTTGATGTTCGGGTCCACCGCGCTCGGCCGGATGGTGGTCACGAAGCCGTTCCCCATCCAGTACTGCGCCTGCGCGTCACCCACCGTGTAGGTCGACTGGAACAGGTAGTCGCCGAACGACTGGTTGCCGGTCCGCGCCCACGAGCCCCGCAGCTTGAGGTCCGACAGGCTGTACCGCCCCTTGAGGAACGACTCCTCCGACAGGCGCCACGCCAGCGCCACCGACGGGAACGTGCCCCACTGGTTGCCGGGCCCGAACCGCGACGAGCCGTCCCGCCGCAGCGTGAAGGCCGCCAGGTAGCGGTCGTTGACGTTGTAGTTGGCCCGCCCGAACAGCGAGATCAGCCGCGCGTCGGTCACGAACAGCCGGGCCGTGGTGGTCTTGGCCGACGGCACGCCGTTGGTGCCCAGCAGGTCGGTGCTCAGGCTCTCCGCCTGCACCGTCGGGAACTCGGCATGCGACTTGGCGAACGAGTAGCCGCCGGTCAGGTCCAGCGAGCCCGGCCCCACCTGCCGCGGCAGGGCGTAGTTGAGGTACGCCTCGGCCAGCGCGTTCTGCTGCGTCGGGTTCTGCCGGAAGTAGTTGCCGAAGTGCGAGTTCTTGGTCTCGCTGTGCATCACGCTCGGATTGAACGACACCCGGTCGGCCTTGGTCACGTCAAAGCCCACGTTGACGTTGGCCTCGAGGCCCTCGATCCAGGGCAGCCGGTAGCCGCCCTGCACGTTGCCGATGCCGCGGTAGGTCGTGGCCTTGTCCCGGGCCAGGCTCAGGATCGCCACCGGGTTGTCGGCCGACTGGATGCCGCCGGTCCACTCGAAGAAGCCGGTGGTCGACAGACTGTCCTTGACCGGCTGGGTCGGGCCGAACTGCGCCGCGTTCGACACCACGCCACCCGGCGTGAACTTGTCCTCCTGCCGGCTGCCGCGGATGTTCGTCTTGAGGCTCAGCCGGTCGTTCAGCAGCAGCTGGTTGTAGTTGATGCCGAGACCGATCCGCTTGGCGGTCGTCCCCTGGATGATGCCGTCCTGGTCCAGGTAGTTGAACGAGAGCCGGTAGTTGGAGCTGGTCCCCGCACCGCTCAGGGCAAAGTTCTGCTCCTGGCCGTAGCCGGTGCGGCTCACCAGGTCGAACCAGTCGGTGTTGGCGTTCTGCAGCTGCGCCACGTTGCCGGGGGCGTACTGCGTCACCGCCGCGCGGAACTGCGCCGCGTTGAGCATCGAGGGCGTCTTGGTGATGCTCGACGCCGAGACGCTGCCGCTGTATTCGAACCGCGGCGAGGTGCGGCCCTTGCCCGTCTTGGTGGTGATGATCACCACGCCGTTGGCGGCGTTGGCGCCATAGATCGCCGCGGCCGAGGCGTCGCGCAGCACCGTGATGCTCTCGATGTCCTGGGTGTTCAGGAAGTTGAGCGCATCGCGGCCCACGCTGACGCCGCTCCCCGAGCCGGTGCCGAGCGGCATGCCGTCGACCACGATCAGCGGGTCGCTGCTGGCGTTGATGGAGGTCGCGCCGCGGATGCGGATGGTCGTCCCGCCGCCCGGCTCGTTGTTCTCCACCACCTGCACACCCGCCGCCTTGCTCTGGATCAGCTCGGTCGGGGTGATGATGCGGCCGGTGTTGAAGTTGTCCGCCGTGACGCTGGTGACGGCGCCGATGATGTTGCCCGCCTGCTGCTCGCCGTAGCCGATCACCACCATCTCGGAGAGGTCCACCGCCTGCGCCGTCAGGGAGATGTCCAGGCCCACGATCTCGCCCGCCGCCACCCGCACCGCCCGCGCCACCGGGACGTACCCGATCATGCGCACCCGCACCGAGTCTTCCCCGGCCGCCACGCCTGTCAGCTGGTAGGTCCCGTCCTCACGGGACACCGTGGTGCGGGAGCCCATGGAGACCGTCGCGCCCGCGATCGGGCGCTGCGACGCCTCGTCGGTGATGTGCCCGCGCAGCCCCCCCGTCGTCTGCTGCGCCGCGAGCGGGCTGAGCCAGAGTGCCGCCATGAGCACGCCAAACAAGTGCCTTGGCCGATTCATAGAGCGTGCTTCCTTTCAGGAACGTTCACCAGCAAAAAGCCCCGGCCACAGGGGCCGGAGCATGGGGACCACCAACGCGTGCAAAGGCGGCGGCCCGTCCAGCACCGGTGCGGTGCTGGCGGGCGGGAATCCTGGGACTCTGGCGGGGCGGGAGTGCCCGCATGGCGACCACGCGATCTGAGGCAGTCGGACGGCTGCGTCGATGCGGCCCGGGGGCGGCCACCCACGGGGCGGGCGATGCAGTATCACGCTTGGAAGCGCGGAAAGCGGGGGGGCAAAATTGGAGGGACGCTCCAAGACCGTGCCCGCGCGGCAGCCAATATTCCGGCCGATTCCCGGAGCGTCAAGAGGCATTCCCGGGCAACCGCAACGGTTCGGGTGAGGTGCAGGTGAAGGTATCTTTATGCACCTCAAGGCCATCCGCGCCGCCGGCAGGCCGTTACAACCCGCACCCGGGGACCACCCTGGGAGGGCGCGGATCCACCAGTTTTGTCCAGAGTATTGGAGGGACTGCGGCGCGCCCGCCGCACCTGCGGCGCCGACCCATCCCCCCGACCGACCACCCGGCATCCGAGCCCCGGCCGCCATGACCGCCGGCCGGCGGGCCGTTATTGTTTACGCCAGCCACGTCCTGCTGTCTGTACACACCGGGGGGCCCCATGAATGCCACCGACCAGCAGCTCATCGTCACCATCGCGCTCGCCGCCGCGCTCGCGGATGGCCGTCAGGACCCGCGCGAGACCTCTGCGCTCCGCGCCGTCGCCGACGCTGCAGGCGTCACCGACCTCGATGCCCTCGCCCGCCAGATTGCCGAAGGCACCGTGCGCCCGGCCGAACTGGCACGCCAGCTCTCCGACGAGCCGGCCCGCCGCCTGGCCTACCAGACGGCCCTGGTCGCCTGCCACGCCGACGGCCCCGCGTCCGAGGCCGAGCAGCGCTTCCTCGACGACCTGCGGAGCGCGCTCGGGCTCGAGGGCAACGCCGGCCCGACCGCGCCGCTCGAGGTGGGCACCGGCGCGCCCCCGAGTCCCGACCTCAATGACCTCATCATGCGCCAGGCGATGCTCACCGGCGCCCTCGAGCTGCTGCCCGAGCGCCTCGCCACCATGGCGATCATTCCGCTCCAGCTCCGTCTGGTGTACCAGATCGGCCAGCGGCATGGCCAGCAGCTCGACGCCAACCAGATCAAGGACCTGGCCGGCACCCTCGGCATCGGGGCGGCGGCCCAGGTAATGGAAGGGGTGGTCCGCGGGGTCCTGGGCGGGCTCACCAAGGGCCTCTTCGGCAGCATGATCGGCGGGGCGGCCGGCGTCGCCGCCGGCGCCGCCGTGACGTTCGGCTCGACCTACGCGCTGGGCCACGTGGCCAGCCAGTACTACGCCCAGGGCCGGTCCCTGAGCGCCGCCGACCTCCGGGCGCTCTTCGCCCGCTTCCAGGAGGAGGCCCGCAACCTCTTCCCCAGGGTGCAGGAGCAGATCCAGGAGCAGTCCCGGACCCTCAACCTCCAGACCGTCCTGGCCACCATCCAGGGCCGCTAGTCCCGACGCCGGCGGCTCAACGTCGCCGGGCGTTGCCACGTATCCTCCACGGGCCGGCTATCGCCGGCCCGCTGCTCACCCCCATCGGATGCCTCTCATGCGCTCCCTGTTCGTGCGCGGCCTCGCGCTGCTCGTCGCCCTCGCTGCGCCGCGGATCCCGCTCACCGCCCAGACCTTCGCCACCGAGGACCCCACCCTGCGCCGGATCTGGTCCCTCGGGATGGACAGTTCGCGTGCCGAGACCCTGGCGCAGGTGTTGTTCGACTCCATCGGCCCCCGCCTCACCGGGACCGCGCTCCAGAAGAGCGGCAACGACTGGCTGGTGCGCACCTACGCCGGCTGGGGCATCACCGCCCGCAATGAGAAGGCCGGCACCTGGCGGGGCTGGCGCCGCGGCACCTCACACATCGACCTGGTGGCCCCCCGGGTGCGAACTCTCGAGGGCACCATGCTGGGCTTCAGTCCCGGGACCCGGAAGAAGGACCTGACCGCCGCAACGGTCATCCTGCCCCGCTTTGCCGACAGCACCGAGTTTGTCCGCTGGCTGCCCCAGGCCCGCGGCAAGTTCGTGCTGGTCTCCGCCCCGCAGCCCACCTGCCGCCCGGTCGAAAACTGGGAGAAGAACGCCACCCCGGACTCGAAGGTCCGGATGGACAGCCTGCGCGCCCAGGTCCGGCGGGAATGGGCCGGCCCCAGCGTCCGCGGCACCGGCTACAGCCTGGCACTCGGCACCGGCGAGCTCGGGCAGCGGATGGAACAAGCCGGGATCGCCGGGATGATCACCAGCCGACCCAAGGACGCCTGGGGCACCATCGAGATCTTCGATACCTACAACACCCGCGCCCCCGCCGTCGCGCTCTCGTGCGAGGACTACGGGCTGGTCTATCGCCTGACGGAACGGAACCAGGGCTCCCGGCTCCGCCTCAACCTCGACGCGGAGCTGCTGGGGGAGCAGCCCGTGTTCAATACGGTCGCGGTCATCCCCGGCAGCAGCCGGTCGGCCGAATACGTGATGCTCTCGGCCCACTTCGACTCGTGGGACGGCGGCTCCGGCGCCACCGACAACGGCACCGGCACCGTGGTCATGATGGAGGCCATGCGCATCCTCAAGCAGGTCCTCCCCAATCCCAGCCGCACCATCCTCGTGGGCCACTGGACCTCCGAGGAGAACGGCCTGGTCGGCTCCCGCGCCTTCAGCGAGGACCATCCCGAGGTGCGCGAGGGATTGCAGGTGCTCCTCAACCAGGACAACGGCACCGGCCGGATTGTCCGCCTCGGCGCGGCGGGCCTTCCCGACCTGGCCCGCCACCTCGAGGGGTGGCTGGCCCGGCTGCCGGAGGAGCTTCGCAAGCCGATCACCTTCGGCGGGCCGGGCTTCCCCTCCGGCGGCGGGAGCGATGACGCCTCCTTCGCCTGCTGGGGCCTCCCGGCCACCAGCCTCGGCGCCCACGGCTGGGACTACGGCAACTACACCTGGCACACCAACCGCGACACCTACGACAAGGTGGTCTTCGACGACCTGCGCGCCACCGCGACCCTCACCGCGATGCTGGCCTACATGGCTGCGGAAGACACCGCGACCGTCACCCGGGAGCGCGTGGACCTCGCGGCGCTCGCCGAGCGGGCCCGGGCCGATACCACCAGCGGCCCGCGACGGCCCATCCCCACCGCCTGGCCGGAGTGCCAGTCCGCCCCCAGGACCACCAAGCCGCGCCTCAAGTAGGCAGCAGCACAGGGCAGGGGGACGGCGCGA
This sequence comes from Gemmatimonadales bacterium, assembly GCA_044221045.1. GTDB lineage: Bacteria > Gemmatimonadota > Gemmatimonadetes > Gemmatimonadales > GWC2-71-9 > JADJOM01. The sequence goes on along the minus strand of JBGAPX010000004.1, from coordinate 13,115 downwards.
CGTCGTCCCCCCTTTCCCCCTTCCCCTTCCCCCTTCCATTTCTGGGCTCCTGCTTCTGTTTCCCGTTTCCCGTTTCCCGGAACACTCATGTCCCAGCGCATCGTCCTCCGCACCGGTGAAGCCCTCGTCGAGGCCGAGCCGTCCTGGTCCGCCGCCGAGCCGGAAGTGGTCATCGGCGAACTCGACGGACCGGTCGGCACCGCGCTGGCCACGCTGGTCGGCGACCAGGTAAAGGGGCATACCCGGGTCTTCGCCATCCTCAACAGTGACGTCCAGGTGAAGCCCGCCACCCTGATGGTGAGCAAGGTGACCGTGGACGACAGCCGGTACACCAACATCTTCATGGGCACGGTGCAGGCGGCGATTGCCAACGGGGTGCTGGACGCGGTCCGCAGCGGTGACATTCCGAAGGACCGCGTGGAGGAGCTCGGGATCATCATCGCGGTCTGGCTCGATCCCGCGGTGCTCGACGCTCCCGACTTCGACCATCGCGTGCTGTTCCAGACCCACCGCGAGGCCACCGCCAAGGCCCTCCGCAAGGCGATGCGCCGCGAGCCCTCGATCGACTGGCTGCTCGAGCACCAGGACGAGGTGGTGCACTACTACCACCAGCTGGGGCTCGACGGCCAGCTCTAGGCAACCTTTCCGTCCGCCCGGTCGTCTTACCCGGACCCGCATGGACCTCCGCGACGCCCTGCAGCAGTCCCTTGGCGCCCAGTACACCGTCGAACGGGAACTGGGCGGCGGGGGCATGTCGCGCGTCTTCCTGGCGCTCGACCGGAGCCTCGGTCGGCGGATCGTCGCCAAGGTCCTTGCCCCCGAGCTTGCCGCGGGCGTGAACCGCGAGCGGTTCGAGCAGGAGGTGCAGCTCTCCGCCCAGCTGCAGCACCCGAACATCGTGACGGTGCTCGGCACCGGCGTGCTCGGGGAGCTCCCCTACTACACCATGCCGTTCGTCGCGGGCGAGTCGCTGCGCGCGGCCCTGGAGCAGCGCGGTACCATCCCGCCCCGGGAGGCGGTGCCGATCCTCCGCGACGCTGCGCGGGCCCTCGCCTTTGCCCACGCCCACGGCGTGGTCCACCGCGACATCAAGCCGGACAACGTGCTGCTCTCCGGCGGCGCCGCCATGGTCACCGACTTCGGCGTGGCCAAGGCGCTGTCGGCCGGCCACGAGCGGCCCGTGACGCCCACCGTCTCGGGCGGCGCGCCGCTCACCGCCCTCGGGACGTCGCTCGGCACCCTCGGGTACATGGCGCCGGAGCAGGCGGCCGCCGATCCCGCCACCGATCACCGCGCCGACCTCTATTCCTTCGGCGCGATGGCCTACGAGATGCTCGCCGGTCGCGCGCCCTTCGCCGGCCTTCCTCCGCGCGAGCTGCTCACCGCCATCGTGGCCCGCGACCCGGAGCCGCTGGGACCGGCGGTGCCCCCCGCGCTCGCCGCCCTGGTCCACCGCTGCCTGGCCAAGGACCCCGCCCAGCGCCCCGCCACCGCCGACGAGGTCGTCGTCGCCCTGGACGCGGCACTCGCGGGTGGCCCCCTCGGGGCCGCCGCCGCGCCCGCCCTGCGCTGGCGGCTGCCGGCGCTGGCCGCCACCGTGGTGCTCGGTCTGACGCTTGCCTGGTGGCTGTTCGGGCGCCGCGCCGCGACCGCCGCCGTCGCCCCCAATTCGCTGGCCGTGATGCCGCTCGCCCTGAGCGGCGGCGACTCCGCCGACGCCTACTTTGCCGACGGCATCACCGAGGAGCTCACCATCGCCCTGTCGCGGGTACCGAGCCTGCGGGTGGCGTCATCCGCCGCCGCCTTCGCCCTGCGCGGTCGGGCGGCTGAGCCGCGCGAGGTGGCCCGCCAGCTGGGCGTCGCCAACCTGCTTGCCGGCTCGGTGCGCCGCGGCGGCGACCGCGTGCGCGTGGCGGTGCAGCTGACCAGCGCGTCGGACGGCCTGGTGCGCTGGGCCGAGAGCTACGAGCGCGAGGTCAAGGATGTCTTCCAGGTGCAGGAGGAGATCGGCCGCGCCATCGCCAGCGCGCTCGAGGTGGCCTTCGAGCCGGCCGCGCCCGTCGCCACGCGCGCCACCGAGGACATGGCCGCCTACGATCTCTACCTGAAGGGGCGCTTCCACTGGCGCCAGCGCGGCGAGGCGTCCCTGCGCCGCGCCGCCGGCTACTTCGAGCAGGCCATCGCGCGCGACTCCACCTTCGCACGCGCCTGGGCCGGCCTCGCCGACGCCCTCGGCCTGCTGCCGGTCTATGGGCCCACCCCCGTGGACTCGGTGCTGCCCATCGTGGAGCGCGCCGCCGCGCGCGCCCTCGCGCTGGACAGCACCCTGGCCGACGCGCACGCCGCCCGGGGACAGCTCTACAAGAGCCTGGGCCGCTGGACCGACGCCGAGCAGGCGCTCCGCCGCGCCATCGCCGCCGACTCCACCTACGCCTCGGCGCACCAGTGGCTCGCCGAGCTCTACGCCTGCGTGGGCCGCCCCGCCGACGCGGTCGCGGCGATGCAGGCGGCGGCGCGCATCGATCCGATGTCGCCCATCGTCACCGGCGAGCTGGGCTACCTGCTGGCCCTGGCCGGGCTGCGCGACTCCGCCGCCGCCGTCGGCCGCCGGGCCATCGACCTCGCGCCCGGCCTGTGGACCGGGTACGCCTTCCTCGGGTCCTCGCTGCTGTGGACCGGCGATGCGGCGAAGGCCGTCCAGCCCCTCGACGAGGCCATGCGCCTCGCCCCGCAGAATCCCTTCGGCGGCGTACGCGTTGCCGCGGTGGCGGGCGCCGGCGATCGCCCCCGCGCAGCGCAATTGCTCCGGGAGCTCGAGGCCGAGGGCCGCGCGGGAAGGGCCTCGCCCGCCTCGGTGGCCATCGGCCTGGTGAGTCTCGGGGAGCGCGCCGCCGCCCTCGACTGGCTGGAACGGGCCCAGGCGGCCCGCGATGGCATGCTGTACTCCGCGCCGCTCAACGTCTCGTGGTTCGCCCCCATCTGGGACGAGCCCCGGTTCCGGGCGGTGCGCGCGGCGATGGGCCTCCCCGACCTCCCGGCCCCCTCCCGCTGACCGCGTGGTCGAGCGGGGGCCCGCTCGCCCGTCTGAAGGGTGAGCGGCCGCCGTGGGGGCGGCCGCGAGCCCACACCCCGGAGCCGATCATGCCGAGCTACCTGCTGCTGCTGCACGAGGATCCTGCCACCTACGCCGACCTCTCCCCGGCCGACATCCAGGCCATCGTGACCCGTTACACCGAGTGGACCGAGCGCATGGCGGCCGCGGGCAAGCTGACGGCCGGCGTCAAGCTGCGCGACGGCGTGGGCTGCCGCGTCGGCCGGGACGCGGCGGGCCGGCTGGTGGACGGCCCCTTCACCGAGACCAAGGACGTGGTCGGCGGCTATTTCGTGATCGTGGCGCCCGACCTCGACGGCGCCCTGGCGATCGCGCGCGACTGTCCCCACGTGGACAATGGCTGGGTGGAGGTGCGCGAGGTCGAGATCGGTGAGCAGGACTGAGCCGGCCGTCCCCGGGCTGGTCGCCGACCTGTTCCGGCATGCCTACGGGCGCGTGGTCGCCGCGCTCGTGGGCCGGCTGGGACCGGAGCGGTTCGACCTGGCCGAGGACGCCATCCAGGACGCGCTGCTGTCTGCACTCCGCACCTGGCCGTTCGGGGGGATTCCAGAGGATCCCGCGGCGTGGCTCTACCAGGCGGCGTGGCGGCGCGCGCTCGACCGGCTGCGACGCGAATCCACCGCCCACCGGCTCGCGCCCGCGCTGGCGGCTGAGTCCGCGCGGGCCGCGCCAGAGACCACCGACGTACCCGACGACCTGCTCGCCCTCCTCATGACCTGCGCCAGCCTGCCCCTCCCACGCGACGTCGTGGTGCCGCTCGCCCTCAACCTGGTAGCGGGCTTGAGTGCCCGGGAAATTGCCCGTGCGCTGCTGGTCGAGGAGGCCGCCATTGCGCAGCGGCTGGTGCGGGCCAAGCGTACCCTGCGCGCGACGCCGCAACTCGTCGCGCTCCTTCCCGACGGTGCCGCGCTCGCGGCGGCGCTGCCGGCCGCCGTCGAGGTGGTCTACCTCATCTTCAATGAGGGATTCGCGCCCACCCGCGGCCCCGACCCGATTCGCCTCGACCTCTGCGCCGAGTCGCTGCGGCTGGCCGAGGCCCTCTCGATGCATCCCTCGACGCAGGGATCCACGACGCACGCGCTCGCCGGGCTGGCCTGCCTGCTCGCCGCGCGGCTGCCGGCGCGCGCCGACGGCGGGCAGCTGATCCTGCTGCCGGACCAGGACCGCGGCCGCTGGGATCGGCGACTCATCGCCGCCGGGTTCCGCCACCTGGCGTCTGCGATCGGCGGCGATCCCGTGACGCGCCTGCACCTCGAGGCCGAGATTGCCGCGTTGCATGCCGCCGCCCCCTCCTTCCGGGCGACGGACTGGAGCCGCGTCGTCGCCGCCTATGACAAGCTGGTGCGGCTCGAAGACTCCCCGGTCGTCCGGCTGAACCGCGCGGTGGCCGTCGGGGAGCTGCGCGGTGCCGCGGCCGGCCTCCAGGAGCTCGAGGGGCTGGCGGGCGTTCCGGCCCTGGAACGTTCCCCCTGGTTCCACGCGGCGAGGGGTCGGCTTCTCGCCGAGATCGGGCAGCGGGAACAGGCGCATGCCGCCCTGCGCCGCGCCCTGGCGCTCACGGAGGCGGGTCCCGCGCGGGACTTCCTCGGCCGCGAGCTGGCCCGGACCGCCGTCCCAGCCTGAAACTGCCCCCCGCAGCGTGTCGTAGGGCGCCCAGTATTCCGCCCCATCCGACGTTTCAGGGAGGACCCATGAAGAGCCTCTGGTCCAGGATCGGTCTCGGCGCCCTCGGCGTCTTCGCCGTCGGCATGCTGCTCATCACGCTCGGGCGGCAAGCCAAGGCCGCCACCCGGGACGCCATCGCCAGCGCGGTGCAGCACGCCGCGGTCTGGACCAGCGAAGGCGCGGCCCGTGCAGAGATGCCCTTCCTGCTCAACGGCCAGGCCGTGGGCACCTTGCGGCAGGTGGCGGTGCGCCGCGCCCGGACGGGCGACCTCCCAGAACTGAATGCGACGGTCGTCCTGACCTCCGAGCCGGCCGGTCGCGCCCTCCAAAGCTGCGTCCTCGAGCCCGAAGGCGGGCGCGACATGGACATCGAACGCGGCTTCCGCTGCGCCCCGAGCGAGCAGGGCCGGGTGAGCCTCGGTGAGATCACCTTCGAGCCGTCCGGGCTGGTGCGCCGGGTGATGGTCACGCGCGACGCCGAGGCCGGCCTGCGCGAGGGCGATCCCTTCGAGCTGCACGCCGACCTGGGCGGCAAGGTCCAGGTCGAGGCCACCGGCGACAAGGGCGAGCTGGTCCAGCTCCTGGCCGACAAGCACGGCGCCAACATCAAGGTCAGCGACGAGTTCGGGCGCAGCCTGGTCCGGCTGCTCGCCGATTCCACCGGCGCCATGCTGCGGGTGCGTGACAAGGACGGCCGCGAGGTGGTCCGGATGCAGGCGGGCGCCAACGGCTTCTCGCTCACCGTGGACACCACCGGCCACTGAGCCGGATCGGCTATTGACAGCGCGCGGCGCCATTCGTATTGTTGGCCCCGCTTGGGAGTCGCGTCCCGATGGCATCGTGTCCCGCCGCCTCATCATCGAGGCGGGGCACCCGCCCCGGAGACGCGACTTTCTTTTTTCCGGCACTTGAGGAACGCATGACACTCGGCAGTTCGACGACCATCGCGCGGGACCCAGGCGTGCAAGGCGCGGCTCCGGCCGCGTTTCCGCGCGGGCAGTTCCCGGCGACGGACACACATGCGCAGGACAACCACGGCACCCAGGTGACCTCGGCGAGCTGACCCATCCGGTCGCGTCCCCGAGGGCAGATCGCCCCACCTGTGCCGGTCACGGGTGGGGCGATCGCCATTGATGGGGCAGGGGTGGCCGGCGGCCGACGGCCACGCGGACCACGGATACGCGACTCCCGGCACGGGTGGACGCCGTCCGCCGCGCCACTCCCGCCCCCCCCGCGCGAAAGGAGGGCCCATGCTGGATATCCGTCTCCTGCTGCTCGAGACGCCGGAGGATCGCTACGAGCCCTCGTTCGCGATCCGCGCCGCGGAGCGCGCGGTCTACCCGCAGCTCCGCACGGCCCGCGCGCGTCCGGCGGCACCCGCTGTACTGATGCCCGTGTAGGACCACGCCAAACCCAGGAAGCCGGATGAACACGGACTACTTCCTGGTCTGCGCGGAGTGCGGGCACTGGTCCGTCTCGGCCACGATGGCCCGGGCAATCGAGCACCAGCTCAACCGGTGGCTCGCGCCCCGGTGGATCACGTTCGTGGACCTGACGGGGGCCAGGATCCGGATCCGCACCGACCAGGTGCGCTCGGTGAGCCAGTGCTACGCCGAGAACCGGGCCGTCGAGCGGAGCTTCCGCCGGCGGCTGGATGAGGAAGATGAGTAGGATTCCCAGGGGGACGGGGGCGGAGACCTGCGAGGGTCCTCCGCTTCCCGCGCCCCGTTTCCCCCGCGGGGGGCGGCAGGAGGCGGCATGCAGGTCTTCGGGATGCACGACGAAAACACCCTGATCCAGCTGCGCAACGTGGCCCAGCGGGCGCGGAAGGTGGCCCTCATGGCCGACGGCCACGTGGGCTACGTCATGCCCATCGGCGGCGTGGCGGCCTACCGGGACCAGGTCTCGGTGGTCGGCGTGGGGTTCGACATCGCCTGCGGCAACGCCGCCATCCGCACCGACCTCACCCTCGAGGCCCTCGGCAAGAACCCGGGCCGGCAGAGCAAGACGCTGCGGGAGCTGGCCGATGAAATCGCGGACGCCATCAGCTTCGGCGTCGGCCGGAAGAACCGCGCCGACGACGCGCCGGTGGACGCGCCCCTCTTCGACGACCCGGCGTGGGACGTCATCCCGCCGCGGCACCGGGGCAACCTGCGGGAGAAGGCCCGGGCCCAGCTCGGGACCGTGGGGAGCGGCAACCACTACGTGGACGTCTTCGCCGACGAGGCCGGGACGCTCTGGGTGGGGGTGCACTTCGGCAGCCGCGGCCTCGGCCACGCCGTGGCCTCGGCGTTCCTGGCGCTGGGCCAGGGCCAGGCGTGGGACGCGCGCGTGCCGGAGCGCGAGGTGCTGCTTGACCTGTCCGCGCCCATCGGCCACGACTACTGGGCGCTCATGCGCCTGGCGGGCGACTACGCCTACGCGGGGCGCGAGTGGGTGGCACGCAAGGTCGTGCACCTGCTCGGCGGCCGGGAGCTCGAGCTGGTCCACAACCACCACAACTTCGCCTGGAAGGAAACCCACGACGGCGAGGACCTGGTGGTGGTGCGGAAGGGCGCCACGCCGGCCTTTCCCGGCCAGCTCGGCTTCATCGGCGGTTCCATGGCCGATGACGCCGTGATCGTGCGCGGCGCGGCGCCGCCCCCGGGCGCCGCCGGTGAGTCCGTCGCCGGGCTGCAGCGCGGCGCGCTGTTCTCCACCGTCCACGGGGCGGGACGGGTGATGTCCCGTACCCAGGCGGCGGGGAAGGTGCACCGCAAGACCGGCCGGGTGATGACTCCCGGTCGTGTGAGTCCGGAGGCCATGCGCCGCCGGGTGGAGGAGAAGGGCGTCGTCCTGCGCGGCGGTGGGCTCGACGAGAGCCCCCAGGTCTACCGGCGGCTCCCCGAGGTACTGCGCGCCCAGGGCGGCACGATCGAGGTACTGCACACCCTGCGACCCCTGGTCGTGGTCATGGCGGGCGCCGGCGAGGTCGATCCCTACAAGGACTGACCCGGGAGGTGGCCGTCGCCGGTGCCCCGGTGACGGCCCGGGGCCCACCCGCGAATCGGCCCGCCCCTCGCGGGACGGGCCGGGCAGGTTCGTGTGGAGGAACCGGTGCGGGTCCCGGCGAGGCCGGGGTCGGTGGCGGGTCCGGTCACGCCGCGCCACCCAGTCGCTCGCCGCTCCGCCGTGCTGCGATGACGGAGGCCACGACGCCTGTGGTGAGAATCGTGAGCACCACGACGAGCGACACAGTCGTATCGATCTTCCAGGGCGAGTGCACCAGCAGCATCTTCACCCCGACAAACCCGAGCACCCCGACCAGGGCCGGCTTGAGGTACCGGAACTGGTCCATCATCGCGGCCAGGCAGAAGTACAGCGACCGCAGGCCGAGGATCGCGAACACGTTCGACGTGAGCACCAGGAACGGGTCGGCCGTGATCGCGAAGATGGCCGGGATCGAGTCCACCGCGAACACCAGGTCGGTGAACTCCACCATCACCAGCGCGAGCAGCAGCGGCGTGGCGGCCCGGCGCCCTTCGATCCGCGTGAAGAACCGCTGCCCGTCGTAGGCGGCGCTCACCGGCATCACCCGCCGCACCAGGCGGACCAGGACGTTCCGCTCCGGGTCGATCGCGGTGCCCGAGGCCCGTGCCATCTTGATCGCGGTCAGGATCAGGAAGCCGCCGAAGAGGTAGATCACCCAGCTCACGTGCTGGATCAGCTGCGCCCCCACCGCGATCATCGCCCCCCGCATCACCAGCGCGCCCAGGATGCCCCAGAAGAGCACCCGGTGCTGGTACTGCGCGGGGGTGCCGAAGTAGCCGAAGATCAGCGCGATCACGAAGACGTTGTCGAGGCTCAGCGACTTCTCGACCACGTACCCCGCGAAGAACAGCTTGGCCGCCTCCAGGCCCCCCACCAGCGGGCGCGTGCCCCCCTCCAGTTGCGGCACGTTGATGCCGAGCCCCAGCCAGTGCGCCTCGTAGAGGAAGTAGATCGCCACGTTGAACGCCAGCGCGGTGGCGATCCAGACCACGGTCCAGGCCACCGCCTCCCGCATGCCCACCTCGTGGGCCTCGCGATGGAAGACCCCGAGGTCCAGGGCCAGGAAGAGGACCACCAGCGCCAGGAAGGCCCCGTAGGCCCAGGTGAGCGGCGGCAGGTCGACGAACAGGGCCGCGTGTGCGGCGAGAAAGGTCGGCAGCATGGCGCCAACAGTAGCGTTGGCATCCGCACCGAACAAATCGAACTATTGGATGCCAGACATCGGTATTTCCGATGTTCAAAGGTGAGATCGGCGCCTTGATGCATCGTAAAAAACGATGAAGCGATTAGAAAAGTTCGGCTGGTCAATGAATGGGTCCGGCCCTAGCTTGGGGCCGTCGGGTGCTGCCGGAGTCCGCCACGCGGCGCTCCCTCACCCAGCCCGGGCGACGCCCGGCACCCATTGACCGACACGCTCCCTGGGAGGAGTTGCCATGTTGACGCTGCTGACTGCTGCCACCCTGCTCGCCGCCGCCCCCACCGAGGCGCCCGCGCCTCGCTTCGCCGACACCCACGCCGCGGAGGCCCATCGCCAGGTCCTGCAGGGGATCACCCGCGGCCGCACCCAGGTGATCGGCCTCTACAACTGGGCCAGCGGCCGCGTGACCCTCGACCGCGACCTCACCCAGCCGCAGGCCCGCGAGATTGCCGAAACCGTCCGGGCCACCGCGGCCGACTGGACCCGGATGGCTGACCAGCTCCCGGCCGCGCAGGCGGGCCTGGTGCAGGCCGAGGTGGCCTCCCTGCGGGATCTCTTCACCAAGGCCGATGGCCTCGCCGCGCGCCTCACGGAGGAGGCGGCCACCCCGGCGCCCCGCCGCACCGAGGTGCGCCACCTCTCCTCCGGCCTCTACGGCTCGCTCGCGATGGCTGAGGACCTCCAGCGCTCGCTGGCCCGGAAGCTCGGGATCCCGACGCCCGCACCGTTGTCCGAGCGCGCCCGCTGACGCCACACCCCTGACGGCCCGGGCGGGCTTTCCCGCCCGGGCCACTGGAGTTCAGATGCCGAACGACACGCCAGTGCCCGCCATGGTCCGCGCGCCACGCCCCAGCCGCCCGGACGACACCGCCGACGCCGAGGCGCTGGTGGCCGAGTGGGCGCCCGGGGAGGCCCCCGCCCGCTGGGTGGGGGGCCGCGAGGACGAAGCCACCCTGCTGTGGGTGGCCACCGAGGCGCGTGCTGCTGCTGGTGCGGGAGTACCACGCGCGCGGAAGGTCACCGAGGTCCGGTACACCGAGCTGCATGAGGTGCACTGGACCCGGGACCGCCAGGGCGCGCGGGTGCGGCTGTACGCCGCGGGAAGGAAGTTCGCGCTCGAGGGTGCGGACCCCACGCGCGCCGAGGGGTTCGTGCAGTGGGTGCGCGACCGACTGCCCTCCCGGGCCGCCTACGCGCCGCCCCTCGCTGGGCCTCCGGCGCCCCCGCCGGCTGCCCAGGGGCGGCTGGCGAGCCTCGCCGACGTGGCGCGGCTGCTCGACCGGGGCGTCCTCAACGAGGCGGAGTTCGCCGCCCTCAAGCGCCGGCTGCTGGGCGGGTGAGGGACGTCAGGCGAACAGCCGTTCCCGCGCCGCCTCGGAGATCGCCACCACGGCCGGGTGACGGAGACGGCGCTCGACGGTGATGGCGTAGAATGCCTCGTGGATGCCATCCAGGGGGCCGATCGCCTTGACCTCGTACTGCCGGCGGATGTCGTCCCCGATGGCCGTCGGGGCCGCGAACAGCCCCAGGCCTCCCATCCCGAAGACCTTGAGCAGGGCGCTGTCGCTGAACTCCCCCACGATCGAGGGCCGCACCCGGTGCCGGTCGCACCACTCCTCCAGCGAATGCCGCAGCGTGGTACCAGCGGCCGGGAACAGGAACGGCGCGCCATCCAGGGACCCGGGAAAGCCGCGCCGGTACTTCTCCGCCAGCGGCGCCACGCCGAAGACCGCCACCCCCGTCTCGCCCAACAGGTGGTTGAACGCCCGCACCCGGGTCTCGGCCGTCACCGGGGCATCGCTCAGGACCAGGTCGAGTTCGTGCGTCGTCAGGTCCGCGAACAACCGGTCCGGCTTGCCCTCCCGGCACAGCAGGTGGACCGGCTCGGCCAGCCCGAACGCCGGCGCCAGCAGCCGGTGGGCCAGCAGCTTCGGGAGCTGGTCGGCGATCCCGACCGACAGCCGGAGCGGCCGCCCGGTGGGCTGCCCCGCGAGCACGTCCTGCAGCTCGCGACCGAGGGTGAAGATCTCCTCGGCATAGCGATACACCACCTGGCCCACTTCCGTCAGGACCAGCCGGCGGCCGCTGCGCACGAACAGCCGTTCGCCCAGGCTCTCCTCGAGACGGTGGATCTGGGCGCTGATCGTGGGCTGGGTCAGGTGCAGCTTCCGGGTGGCACGGGCAATGCTCCCCTCGCGCGCGACCGTCCAGAAGTACAGGAGGTGATGGTAGTTGAGCCAGGCCATGCTGGAAGGTGTGCCGTGCCGGGTCCGCCGCCAAGGGGCGGGCCGGGGGCTCAGCGGGGGTTCATGACCGTTTCATCCCGCCGGGTTAGACTTGCCGCACCACTCATCGCCCGAGGAACCACCATGCCCGTGCGTCGTTGGGGACCCGCCCTGGCCGCCACGCTCGCGCTCGCCACCCTGGTGCCTGGCCCAGCCTCCGCCATCCCGGCCTTCGCGCGCCGGTACAAGGTCAGCTGCCAGACCTGCCACGACCCCTTTCCCAAGCTCAACGATTTCGGCTCCCAGTTCGCCGCCAACGGGTACCGCATGAGTCCCACCGAGGAGCCGATGGACACCATCGGCACCGGGGATGAGCTGCTGGCGCTCATGAAGGACGTCCCCCTCGCAGTGCGGCTCGAGATGTACGCCCAGGGCTACGCCAACGGCAACGTGGCCACCGACTTCCAGTACCCCTATGGGCTCAAGCTGCTCTCCGGGGGCGCGATCTCGAAGAAGATCTCCTACTACTTCTACACCTTCCTTGTCGAGCGCGGAGACATCGGCGGCGTCGAGGATGCCTTCCTGCACATCAACGACATCGGCGGTGCGCCCGTGGACCTGGCCGTGGGCCAGTTTCAGGTCTCCGACCCGCTTTTCAAGCGGGAACTGCGCCTGGAGTTCGAGGACTACGCCGTCTACCGTGTCCGCGTGGGCGACGTGCCGATCGACCTGACCTACGACCGGGGGCTCATGGGCATGGCCGACCTGGGCGGCTTCACCCTCACGGCCGAAGTGCTCAACGGCAGCGGGATCGGCGGCGCCCAGGCCAACCGGCGCTACGACACCGACGCCAGCAAGAACCTGTTCCTGCACGTGACCCGCGACATCGCGGCGCCGCTCCGCCTGGGCACCTTCGGGTACTACGGCCGGTCCACGGCCAATGGCACCACCAACAAGACCCGCATGGTCGGGGTGGACGGCACCGTGACGCTCGGCCCGGTGGAGCTGAACGGGCAGTTCGTCCACCGGCGGGATGATGAACCCACCTATGCGGGAGGAGAGCCGGAGGTGCGGGTGAACGGCGGCTTCGGAGAGATGATCATCCGGCCGGCCAACAGCCGGTTCTATGGTTTCGCGCTGTACAACCTCGTCACCGCCAACCGGCCCCTGATGGATGTGCGGCTTGGCGGCCCCGGCCCCGGCAAGCGGTACGAGAGCATCTCCGGCGGGATCGGCCACCTGCTGCAGCGGAACCTGCGGGTGAGCGGGGAAATGACCTACGACGTGGAGCAGGAACTCGCCCGGGTGACGGTCGGGATCGTCGCCGCGTTCTGAGGGGGGAAGGGGAACGGGTGGACGGCGGGGCGGGGCGTGAGCCTCGCCCCGCCGCGCGTCCAGGGTCAGCGTTCCACGGGCAGGTCGGCCAGGCGGCTCCACTCAAGGAAGGAGCCGTCGTACATCCGCGGCCGGTAGCCGAGGGTGCGCGCGACGTAATAGAGGTAGCTCGCCTGGACGCCCGTCCGGCAGTAGGTGATCACTTCCCGGCCCGGAGCCACGCCGGCCCGGCCCAGCAGCTTGGCCAGGACCGCCGGGTCCTTGAGGTACGGCGGTTCAGCCCCCGCGAGCGCGAGCCGCCAGAAGAACGTGCGCGCGCCGGGGACATGCCCCGCGCGCGGCACCCCGTCGCCCGGGGTGGTGCCGCTCCACTCGGCCGGCGGCCGGGCATCGAGCAGGACCAGAGTGGAATCGCCGAGCCGCCGGGCAAGTTCCGGCGCCTCGATGATGACCTCCGGCCGCGCCCGCGAAGCCAGTCGACCGGTCCGCGCGGGCGGCAACTCGCGGGTCACCGGCTGGCCGGCGGCGTTCCAGGCGGCGAGGCCGTAGA